>JAFZZD010000450.1 GCA_017615955.1 Victivallales bacterium | reverse complement strand
GCTTCGGCGCTCACAAAATTAGGTTTTGCAATAGCCCCTTTAGGAGGTAGAATTTCCTTGCAGCCTTTCCAAATAAGATTGAAATATCATGGAGAACAATTAGATGAAGAAGTTTTTTCTTTTATTCCTGCTTTTTCTGTGCATTTACGCCTTTGGGCAGGAGATTGCCAATGGCGGCAAGTCGGACTATGTGATTGTGACCAAGGAGAATGCGCCGAAGGTCACTGTGTATTGCGCATCCCACCTGAAGAAATACATGAAGCTGGTGGCTGGCGTTGACATGCCAATTGCCACCGCCAGACCACAGGGAAAGAAGGCAATCTACATCGGTGCGCACAGTGAACTGCCTAGAACTGACATTTACAACCCAGAAAAATACCAGGGCAGCGAGACTTTCCGCATAACCGCGCTTTCAGACGGCAGCATCTCCATCATGGGATGCGACTGCGATGATGACTGGACTACAAAGAGGTTTGGACCATTTGGTCTGATGTGGGGAACATATAGCTTCATAGAGAGATTCCTGGGAGTGCGCTGGTATGCGCCAGGCGACTTCGGCGAATGCTATGAGAAGAAGGACAAGGTCACTGTGGCTGGGCTGCCAATCGAGGTGACGCCAAACCTCTATCACAGAAATATGTGGCCACAGTTCTTCCTTGATTTCAAGAACAACGATTCCTGGGAGTATTGCCGCCATTTGAGGGCGTTTGGAAAGCGCAACATGTCCGCAAACCATTCCATGAATGACTTGGTTTATTATGCGAAGGACCAGGATGAGATTTTCGCGCTGGAGGCCGATGGCAAGACCCGTAACAGGGGCGTCGCAAAAAGGGTGCGCGAGGACGGAGTGACACTGTGGGCGAAGGAGCCTCAGTATTGTTTCTCGAATCCTGCCACGTTCAAGGCGTTCTGCGATTTCATCGACGCGGTTTACGAGAAGCGTCCCGAAGGGGCATTGTGGAAGTCCCAGCGCCCCAATGCTGATACCATCGTTGTTGTCCCCAACGACAACTTCTCCTACCATCCATGCCATTGCCCCAACTGCCAGGCGCTGATTGACAAAGGCAAGGGCAAGGCGGCAATGTCGAACCTGGTGTGGGGCTTTGTCAAGAAGGTCGCTGAATGGTCGAAGGTAAAATATCCTGGCAAGGTGATCTGCACTTTGGCATACGAGGCCTACCGCTTGCCGCCAGACTTTGACTTGCCTGACAATGTGGTGGTGCAGATCTGCATCAGTCCGTACATCATACACCATGGTTTCCAGGAATATCTGAAGGAGGCGGACGAGAATGTGAAGGCCTGGTCAAACAGGTGCAAGGAACTTCAGGTGTGGCATTATGTCATGCCATTTGACACATATCCATACGCAATGCCTCACATCATGTACGAGTGGCATGCCCGCTATCCCCAGATCAAGGCCTGCTTCCTGGAGTTGAACAATTCCAAGAGGGGGCTGACCTACCTGCCGAAGAATGTCAGCGACAGCATCGTCTATGATTTGCCGCAGACGCATCTCAACCTCTACTTCGCAATGAAGGCGATGGCTGGCGAGAAGATGGATGTGGACCAGGAGCTGGAACTGTACTACAGGATGTTCTGGGGACCTGCCTACGAACCCATGAAGCGTTTCTGCGAAACACAGCAGAACGCCTGGGAGCATATCAACATCACCACCAACAAGGGCGAATATTCCAAGCTCATCATTTCGGGATACAAGTTGTACGAAGAAGTCTATCCGCCAAAAGTCATCAAGACGATGAACGACTGCTTTGCGCAGGCGAAGAAACTGGTCGCGAAGGGCAGCATCTATGACAGGCGCCTCGACTGGATCTACATGGGCTACCTGAAGGCCTTCACGGAAAATGCAGAGACATACGCCAGGGAACTGAAGCGCTCCAGCGATGTGGTGCTTTTCAACAAGGACGGCGCACCTGTCATTGACGGCAAACTGGACGATGATTTCTGGAAGGGATTGCCATCCTACTCATTCCAGAAATGCGCCGTCCCGCTGCCCGCCACATTTGGCACCACATTCAAGATGGCCGCCACGAAGGACAAGTTGTACTTCGGCATTGAGGCGTCAGCCCCGCATGCCCAGAACCAGAAATTAGACCATACCACCCATGATTTCGACGTATATATGGACGATTCAGTGGAACTCTTCTTCAAGCCAGGCAACAAGGCTGGCAAGCGCATTTACAATGTCACTGTCAATGCACTTGGCACTGTGCTGGACTATGCGGGTGGCGACATCAGGCTGGACAAGTCCTACGAATCTGGCGTGGAGGTCAAGACCACCAGGGGCGATGCAGGCTACACGGTTGAATTGGCAATCCCAATCAAAAGCCTGAATCTGCCCGAGAACGGCGAATTTGGCCTGAACATTGGCCGCAACAAAAAAAGCGGCGTGGGCGAAGTGCATGAAACCACCGCATGGCGCTGTACATTCGGCGGCTTCTGGAACTTTGACAACATGCCCAATGTCACGCTGTCCTCTATGGTGGATGTTTATGCGGAGGACTATTCCAAGCCCAAGAATGCAAGCGTCAAGATTCGCAAGATGCCAGGCGGCAAGGCGGGCGCACTTGTCAGCGAGGGATGTCGCTATGAGCAAAAGGACGGCGTTCTGACTTTGTTCTACAAGATGCCTAAGGACGGCAATCCCAGGGACTATGGCGCGTATGCCGTGCCAGTCAGGAAGAATGCCAAAACTGGCGGCAGGTACATTGAGATACGCTTCCGCAACCCCGACCCGAAGATGAACCATCAGTTTTGCTGGTCGTACATTGACGCGAATGGCAAGCTGCACGCTGACTGGCTTTACTTCTGCAAGAGCGAAAAGCACGAGGAATGGCGTGTGTACAGGTTTGACATGCTCAATGACGGCAGCAGGGCCAAGGAGCGTAAGAAGAAAGGGGAGGAGCCTTACCCTGAAATTAAGGAAATGCGTTCACTTGACGTCATGAGCACAATGCCCATGGACGAAATTGAACGACACATCGACATCGACTACATCAGAGTGTACTGATTTGAAAACTGTCGCGAACTGTCGGAGCCGCTGGCTTCAGCCAGCGGAAAAGGCTTGCAATGCCAATAGTTTTGCAATTACCCTTGAATTGAAATATGAATATGATAAATGGAATCGCTACCATGAAAAGTCTGACTGCTTTTTTATTGCTTTGCGCTGCGATTATTCAAGCCGCAACATTCACCACTCCTGTGCGCATAACATCCTTTGTGGGAAGCAAGGCAGTGGAGAATGGCAGGTATGCCACCACTGCTGAAATCAAGGTGGAGGGCAGGGAATTGGTGATTTCAGTTCAATGCCAGCAGCCAAAGTCAAGTGTCCAGGCATTGGCCACTGTGCATGACAGGGATGTGTTCAGGGACGACTGCATTGAAATCTACATCGACGCGGAAGGGCGTGGCAAAGATTTTTACCAGTACATCATCAATCCACTTGGCACGCTCCAGGATTTGCAGCATACCCGCAGAAAATGGGATTCCAACGGCAAGGCCAGCGGAAGCGTATGCGAGGATGGCTGGAATGTCGAAATGAGGATACCGCTTTCGGAACTTGCCTGCGAGAATAAACTGGAGGACGGGCAGGTCTGCATCAACATCAACATCTGCCGCAGCGTGCCAGGACGTGCCTACGGTGAATCACTGCTAGAGGGCGGTGCGTACAGCATGGTAAAGAAATTTCCCACGCTTAGGCTGAATGGCGTGACACCTCAAATCATGCGCGGTGAATTTCTGGAGATGCTGAGGCAGAAGAAGATTGACACCACGGCGATCGAAAAACTCAAGGGCGCGGAATTCTATGCGCAGGGCAGGGCGCTGGAGTTGAAGACCTTGCAAAGCAGGTACAACACATTGCCAGAGGGCATTGCATATTATTTCCCCACAAAGACCAATGCCATTCCAAATCCAAGGTTCGAGTATGTGAACTTCAAGGAGGAACCTGCCAACTGGATGAAAAAGGGCAATGGCATCGCCCAGTGCGGCAAGGAGGGGCTGCTGCTAAAGTCCGCGGGCAAGGTGGAATTGTGGCAGGAGAACCAGCCCGTTCTGGACAATACCAGGGAATATGCCATTCGCGCAAAGGTTTGCAGCGTGTCTGGCAGCAACCGTTTCAGTGTCAATCTATATGGCGTAAACAGGAATGTCAAGTTTCTGGGCGTGGAGAAAATAGTCCAGTCCCTGGAAAGCCCTGCCTTTGAGAATAATGGCAAATGGACGGATGTGGAATACGTGTTCAGCCTGCCCAAGTCCGCGTTCAGGGGAGAGGCTGGCATAATTGTGGAAGGCGGCGAATTGCAGGTCAAGGATGTGGAACTGGACTTGCTGGGCAAGGAATACGCGGAGATCATTGTAAGCCAGCTGGGCTATCACAGCAAGGGCTACAAGGATGCAATATTCTGGAGCCGCAAGGGCGGACTGACGCCTGACTTCGAACTGCTGAAAAACGGCAAGGTCGTCTTCAAGGGCAAGGCAAAGCTCTTCCCTGGACGGCCTTACGACCGTGAGACATACGTGGCTGACTTCAGCGCTTTCAAGGGCGAGGGAAAGTACCGCCTGAAGACAAACGGCATGCTCTCCAACGAATTCCAGATTGGCAAGAATGTCTATCTTGAGGGCATGCGTTTCCTGCTAAATGGCTTCTACTACCAGAGGCAGGGCTTTGCCCAGCCTGGATGGAAAAGCAAGCCAGACTACATCGACGACGCATATATCGTGAACGACAAGGCTAGGGTAAATCCAAAACTGCTTTATGCTGCGGACGGCAGCCTCAATCCAGCAATCATCCTCGGTCATAGGGACTTCTCTGGCGGTTGGAGAGATGCTGGCGACCCCAGCAAGCAGGGTATGGACGGTGACAGCATATACAATCTCGCCAGGGTAATTCGCGCCTTGCCACTTGACTGGAAATTGCGCAAGCAGAAACTGCCTGACTTCCCTGATGAAATGTGGTGGGGATGCAGCCGCTGGGTTGAAAAATGCCATTTGGGAGACGGAACATTCCTGGGAGCAACGGTCAATGACACAAACAACTGCCCTTGGGTGATGCGCGTCCCCGAAAACTGCACTGATGGCATAGTTGGAAACAAGGATGACAGAATCGTATTTGCCGAAACCGACAAGGACGGCAAATATGTGGGCGACATAGGAAACCAGTGGGTGCATTACCATGCAATTGGCCTGGCTGGCCTGGCCATGAAGAAATACGACCCCGCAATCACGGCAAAATGCATTGACGTAATGGAGAAGTACTACGTCAAATTGCTGGGCCGCTATGACAACTGGGGGCTTGAAAAGAAGAAGACCTGGGCGCGTTATGACCTTGGACGCTGCGCTGGCAAGATTGCATACTCGGCAATCTACCTGCATCAGCTTACTGGCAAGCAGGAATACAAGGACATGGCGGACAAGATGCTGGCAAGAATTGTGGACATGGCAATCACCATGGACTACCGCAAGTTCGAGATGGACCAGTCCTTTGCGCAGTCCCTCCATTATTTCAATGTGCTGCTTGAATATGCGGAGTTCTACCCCAATTCCCAGCTTATGCCGCAAGTGAAGAAAGCCATCGCAGTGTATATTGACAATATGATTTTGCCTGGCTTTGACATGGAGGCGCTGTTCCCCGTATTCAACTATTACAGGCTTCTTGCAAAGTACGGCAAGAAAGTGTCCAGCAAGGGCATTACATGCATTTCCACGAATGCGATGCATACCCTGTATAGGGCAGGGAAGATACTGGGCGACAGGAATTACGACATTCTGGCGGAGAAGACAGTGCAGTTCTGGCTGGGGCGCAATCCGCAGAACATGTGCGAGATATCCGGCCTGGGCTGGCGTCATCCCGCGCTTATGACGGGGCTTTCTGGCAATGAGGCGCATGCAGACGCAATCATCCCTGGCATTATGGCAAATGGTTTCAGAACACGTGGCGGCATGCCCATGATATTGAAGCCAGCCGCTGTAAATCCAGGAGGAACCACTGACACCAGCTACGGCTCTGAGGCTTGGATTTACCCGACTGGGCTGATGATTGCGCTAATGGGTGATTTGGAAGCAACCTATTCAAGAAAATGAGGACAACAATGAAAATATTTGCTATTTTTGTGCTGTTGCTGATTGCGGGCTTGTGCTCGGGGCAGAATCTGGTTTCCAATGGGGATTTCGAGTCGGCAGTCCCAGTATTGTCAAAGATATACAAGGGCAGGGGGAAGCTGACTTTCATCAAGGAGGAGATTGGCGATAATCATTGCGCCAAGGTGGAAATTGTCAATTTCACCAAGGACAAGGACGGCATTGAGACCGCCGCCGCCAATATTCTGGTGCCAATAAGCAATGTCAAGGCAGGGAAAACCTACTGCTTTTCCTTTGAGGCAACTGGCTCCGCACCGCGTTTCCTGCTTCTGGTAAAGCAGAAAGATGTGGATTTGAAGGTAACAATGCCCCCTAAAATCAAAAAGGGCACGTACATAGAGCTCACGCCTGATTGGAAAGAGTACACAGGAACCTTTGTCGCAAAAAACGATGGCGATTGTGTTATGAACATTTCACTTTGGCATAGCACGCGCTATGGTAAATTGTTCTACTCAATCGGCGATTATGCGCTGGTTGACAACATAGAAGTGTTTGAAAAGAGGTGATTTTTAACTATTTTATCCACAGATTTACGCAGATTATCACAGATTGCGCTTTTGAT
>JAFZZD010000449.1 GCA_017615955.1 Victivallales bacterium | reverse complement strand
GAAAGTCGTTGATTTGCGTGTCAGTTTCGAGCATGAGGGCAAGTTGCATCCCGCCGTTAGGAACATTGGCTTTACGATACGTCCCAAGGAAATGCTGGCTCTGGTGGGTGAATCTGGCAGCGGAAAGTCCATCACGGCTCTGGCGATAGCGGGCCTGCTGCCAACGATGGCGGTGCAGGAAGCGGGCTACATTTTCTTTGACGAACGGGAGTTGACCGCCCTGGGCGAGGATGAATACAACGCCATCCGCGGAAAGTCCATCACCATGATTTTCCAAGAGCCAATGACCTCGCTGAATCCTGTCCTTAAAATCAAGACGCAGCTTGAAGAGGTCATTAGACGGCATGAGCCAGACACCAATGCATACCAGCGCTCGCTTAAACTGCTGGAGGATGTTGGCATCGCGGACCCAGTCAGATGCCTGAACGATTATCCCCACAGGCTTTCGGGCGGCATGCGGCAGCGTGTCATGATTGCCATGGCACTTGCCTGCCATCCAAAGCTGATTATTGCGGATGAACCAACCACCGCATTGGACGTGACGACCCAGGCCCGCATCATGGAGAAACTCACACTGCTGCGGCAGGAATATGGCACGGCCGTGCTGCTCGTCACTCACAACCTGGCATTGGTCAGGCGCATGGCGGATCGCATAGCGGTGATGTATGCTGGCGAGATTGTGGAGATTGCGGAGCGTGAGGAACTGTTTGCGAATCCAAGACATCCCTATACGCGCCTGCTTTTGGCCTCGGTGCCTTCTGTTTCGGGGCGTGGTAAATGCCTGGCGTCCATAAAGGGAAGTGTTCCAGCTCCATACGAGGAATACGAAGGTTGTCGTTTTGCGCCGCGCTGCCCCATTTGCGATGAGAGTTGCCGCAAGGGAGCGGCACTAGTTCTGGCGGAAGCGGGGGCAGGGCATCTGGTGGCCTGCCCCCGTTGCAACGAGGCATTGCCAGAAATGTGCGTGGACGAGCAGTTGCCACAGCCATCCACTGACTGCATACTGCGTGTCAGTGACCTTCGTGCATACGTGCCTTTGAAGCAGGGGCTTTTTGGCGGCAGTGAACGGAAATATTTACTGGAAGGCATTAATCTGGAGCTGCACCGGGGCGAGACCCTGGCGATCGTGGGCGAATCTGGCAGCGGAAAGACAACGCTGGGACGCTGCCTGGCTAGGCTGTTCCCAAATGTGGAAGGAAGCGTGCAGGATGCTCATGGCAATGAACTCCTGGCAATGGCAAAGGAGGACTTCAGGCAGTTCCGCAGAAAATTGCAGATGATTTTCCAGGATCCATTCTCCAGCCTGGACCCGCGCATGAGCGTGGGGGAGATCATCTGCGAGGGAATGGAGCAGTTTGGCTTGCATGCCAACGACAAGGAGGCACGCTTGAAGGAACTGCTGGAGATGGTGGGACTGCCAGAAGAGGCGGCCACACGCTACCCGCACCAGTTCTCTGGCGGGCAGAGGCAGCGCATCGGCATTGCCAGGGCATTGGCCGTGGAACCCGAGATAATTATCTGCGACGAGGTCACCAGCGCATTGGACGTGTCTGTCCAGGCGCAGATCCTCAATCTGCTTAACGCCCTGAAGCGCAGCCTGGGACTTTCATACATTTTTATCACCCATGACCTGGGCGTGGTTTCATACGTGGCGGACAGCATAGCCGTCATGCAGAGCGGGCGTCTCGTGGAAGTCGGCAGTGCGCAGTACATCCTGAACAACCCACAGCAACCCTATACAAAGACGCTTATTGCCGCCTCGCCCAGGTTGTAGTTTTATTCTGCGCGGCTAGGAGCCGCGCATCAGGACG
>JAFZZD010000448.1 GCA_017615955.1 Victivallales bacterium | reverse complement strand
TTGCTGCAGCAGGGACGATGCACTGACTTGGCGGAGAGCTGCATCAAAGCCATGACCCCAGTCTTGGAAGATCTTTATTATGTCAGGACCAATCATGGAGAGTTTCTGGTCAAGGAGGCAATGATGGCATATATGGCCCTGAAGGATAGCATCAGGCCAGAACTGCGCCGTGAATGGGAGCATTATTTTGCTGACTATGACCCTGAGAAAACCTATGGGCGCACGAAAAGCACTACTCCTGACATTGTCGAACGGCAGAACTACCTGACCTTTTCCCTCGCAGGCGAGGCCCTGAAAAAGCACCACTGCCTGGCAGACAATCAGGGGTTCGTTCAAGAGTATCTTGCCGAACAGCTTGAGAAGTTCGACGAGTGGGGAATGTACCGCGACCCGCATTGCCCCATTGTCTATGACATCACGCCGAGGATGAATCTTGAGATTGCCGAGCATTATGCGTCATATCGTGAGCCATACGCCTCCATGCTGCGGAAAAATCTCTGGAATGGGGCGATGTGCATGCTGCTTTACCAATCGCCCACTGGCGAAATGCCCTGTGGCGGACGAAGCAACCAGCAGAATTTCGTGGAAGCCAGCTTTGCCGTAATCTGTGAACTGGAGGCACGGCGTTGCCGTGACAACGGCGATATACTTCTGGCTGGGGTATTCCGCCGCGCTGCCGCCCGCGCAGTCCACAGCATCGAAAAATACCTGCAGGAGACTCCGATCAACTTCAACAAGAACCGCTTTCCGCCTTCGGTGCAGCATGGTCGGCAGCGCTCATACGGCTATTATGGAGCCTATTCGCTTCTGATAGCCAGCCAGCTGGCGCTTGCCTCGCTCTTTGCGGATGACGCCATTCCCTTCGCCAATTCGTCTCCAGCCGAAACAGGCACATATCTTTGGCGTACCAGCGATGATTTCCACAAGCTGTTTGCCAGTGTTCAGGGGAGTCATGTAGAGGTGGAGCTGATGCCAGACATGAACTATGACGCGCTTGGCTGGGGACGCTGGCACGTCATGGGCGCTCCAGCTGAATTGGCGCTCTCCTGTCCTGTCACGGCGCATCCATCCTTTCTGACCATAACGCCGCCTTCCGAGGCGCTTGCCTTTGGTCCTGGAACCCCTGATGGCTTTGCGGCTGCCATGAGCATTAAGACGCCAGGCGAATGCAAGGTTCATTCCATTTCAGTAAGCAATTCCGCCGTGGAGTTTTCCGTCGATTGGCCATGCTTTGGCGCACGCATTACGGAGACGCTTCGTCTGGAAGCCGGCTCTGTTCACGTCGAGGCGGTCAATCACAGCGCGGATGTGCTTTACTATCGCATCCCCATGATACTGACAGATGGGGAAGCCTGGGGGACAGTCGAAGCCTTGGACAATGGTTTTGCCTTACACTACAGGGGATGCTCCTTCATGGCAACCTGTGAGAACAGCGAATGTGAAAAGCTTCAGGAGACGTGGATTGCCGCCAACCGCAATGCCCTTTACCGCCCCCTCTGCTTCAAGGTCAACTCACGCAGCATAAAGCTGGATTTCCACATAGTGGGCACCCCTTGTCGCTCGTAGGCTGAGGGGGCCTGTGGTTGTGCAGGAGAGGCGCGGAACTTGTACTGGGGTGCCATGTGCGCGCGTTGCGCACCAGTGGGCTGAGGGGACTGTGGCGAAGCAGAAGCGGCGCGAAACTTGCACTGGAGTGCCATGTGCGCGCGTT
>JAFZZD010000047.1 GCA_017615955.1 Victivallales bacterium | reverse complement strand
TGTCGAGGCGGACTGCCCCGAAGGCATTCAGGAAGCCCTCCAGAAAATCGACGATCTGCCTTCCCGCCTTCGCCAGCCATGCATCATCGCCTTCCTTGAATGCAGTGCCGTCCTCTGTCACAGAACGCACCTTGGCACTGCCGGCGGCACCTTGCATGAACTGAAGATTGCCCTTGAACTGGGCTGCCGCGGCACCTGGATAGTCGGCGCTTATGCGCAGACCGCCACGAGTGGTGGGATGGCAGGAAATGGAATACAGCACTGTATCCTCCTTGCCTGCACGCTTAGCCTGCAGCACTGGCACGTCCGAAAGGTAGAAGCCATTGGGATTCGGAGACATGTATATCTCGCCATTCTTGGGAAGACGCCTGTTTATGCCAAAGTCAAGCTTGCCCATGCCAAAACGCAATTCGGCCTCGCACAAATCGTCCAGCGCCATGCGCACGGCATCCACCGCTGCGTCTATAACAGACTGGCAATACTGCCTGTCAACCTTGCAGCTGGGAGCATAGTAGTACTCCTCCACCATCGGTCCACAATGGGTGTGTATGGAATTGACTACAATCATGTTCCTTGAAAGACCATATTTCTCCTGGCAACGGTTGTAAATCTCATCGGACATGGCCTCTGGCGTACCAATCAAATCAAAGGAAATTATCACCAGCTGGTGCCTCAAAGCGTCCTCAAATGCGGATACACGCACATATAGATGGTCTGCCACTCCTGTATGAAGCTCTGTCCTGTTGGCATAGCCTGCCAGATACTGGGGTCTTGTGGGTGTAATGTCAATCTTCGCAAATCCAAACTTCTGCATGTTCACACTCTCCTATTTTTCAAGCCTTATCATAGCATACACATCCAGGCATTCCTTGGGAAGGAACACCTTGACGCCATTAGTAACCTTCTCCAGCTTCAGAGGCCTGGCCTGCCCGCGATAGTCGGGGCTGTAAGCAGTCGCCTTCTTTGCATCGCAGCCGTACAGTACAAAGGAAATATCATTTGGTATTCTGGGGAATGCATCCTCGGGTGCATCGCCAGTGCACATCTCCCCCAGCTTCAGGTTTGCGCCGCTGGCGTTGAGAAAATGTATGACGGTGGAACCACTGGCCTCCTTCCAAAGGGTGGTGTATATCTTCTGCCCCGCGCCGGACACATCCCAGCACCTGGCATTCGCGAAAATGCCGCTGATGAACTTCTGGTAGAATGCCTCAAGCTTCTCATCCAAGTCGAATTTCCACCTCTGGTTGTGGGAAATCTCCATTGCAAAGAACCTGGACGCAATGGGCAAAGAGCAGTAGATGAAGCGCCCCTTGCCGTACTGCCTTTCCTCATAGAGTATGTCGCCCTGCCCTTTGCGGATAAAGCTGTCCATCTTCCGTGCCAATGTGACATTATCGCCATTTCTGGAAAGTGCGCCAAACTGCTCCCGTTTTCCAGTCATTGCAAGCTGGAAGCCGAATATGTCCTGGAACGCCCACTTCTTGCGAAGCGTGCCATATTGATCGTATGCGCCAGTGATGGTGGTCATGTAAATGACACCACCCCTTTCCACGTATCTGCGCAGCGCGGCAATGGTCTCGTCGCTCATGCAGCCAGTGGCGCCCAGCGCGATGATCTTGTACTTGTCCAGGAACTTGTCATTCAGATTCATCTCCCAAATGAAATCGTATGGTATATGAAGGCACTCCAGTTCCTGAGCCAGACCGAATATCTCGCCGTCAAAGCCCACCAGTGAATTCCAGTCCCTGCTGCATTTGGAGAAGAACAGGCCTATTTCCGCTATGGACACAGCGCCCTTCTTCTTCATCGCAACATCCGTGGCAAAGAATTCCGCAAACCTTGGCGCGTCCTTCGGCTTGTCCAGCACGGCAAGCAGACAGCTCTGGTTCATCATGTTGGAAACGCAGCAGGAGAAATAGTTGGTCTTCCAATTGGAATCATAGTACCATCCCCACACGCTGGTACCAAATGTGTTCGGGAACATGTTGCTCATCTTGCGGTATGGCATCAGCGAACGGGAGGACTGTATGGTGTTGCGCGTCATGACCTCGGTGCCGCTGACATTCACCACCCTTCCCAGGTCCAGCAGATCCACGCTGGCATTGTGCCTGGGCAGCGAGTATATCATGCCCCAGTGTGTCGTGTAAGTGCTTAGCACCAGGTCCGGCTTCAAATCCCTGGTGCGCCTGCGCAATTCCACTTTCCAGTTGGTGACGGAGGCCGTATGCCATGAGTGCCACATCTTCCAAAGCGGGGCAGCTGTATTGTATAGACGCTTGTCGCACTCGTTCAAAGGCAGCGTGCATCCGGTCTCCCTGGTGAACTTCTCACGGCAATAGGCGCAGGAACAGGAGGCATTCCAGTACTTGATTTCGTCCAGCTGCAATCCGTCCACGCCCGCCTTCACCAGTTCCCGCAAGTAGCCATAATAGGTGTCGTTGAACGTGGGATTGGTAATGCAGAACTGGAAGCTAGGCAGGTTGTCCAGCACGCCATATTCCATTTCAGGCAGCCTTTCCGCCAGGCAGCGCAAGCCGCTGTCGCTGTTCCACAGAAGCGTCGCGTCATGGTGGTCAATCAGCTTGAGTCCACGTGAGTGCATTTCATCGGCAATCATCCTGACCGCCTCAATGCCCCGCTGAATATGGTTCATATACGTGTGCCTGCTGTGCATTCCTGAAAGCATCGCCACGTTGAAGCCCTTGTCCTTCAGTTCCTCGTCCAGGAACTTCTTGCGGTCCACAGGGTCATCCAATTCAGCCATTGTGGCGGAGTTGTAAAGCATCCTGTATGGCTCAAAGTTCTCCAGCCACTTGCATGATTCGCCCTTTGTGTCCCCCAAGTCAACTGGCTGCGGTATTTCCAATGGCTTGTCAGGCATTTCGGTGCCTGGCACGGGCATGTCTATCATGCGAGGGGCAAGCGTCAGCTTCACGGGGTGCTTGTAGTCCTCGTTGCGGAAAATCGAGCCTGGCTCATAGCCGTCGCTTACCCAGAAGCCACGCTGCATCTGGAAATCCTCCATATCCGCCATCAATGGCTGAACGCCTATTGCTGACAGCATGTAGTCGCCCTCGAACTGGAACTCCGCCTGTCCATTGCTGACATGCACAGTCCTGGACACGATAAATGCCTTCCTCTTGCCTATTGTAGGCACCTTGCCGAATTCCTCCTTGCCATTGAGTCTGATGCTGAACTTGCTGTCATCGCCGATGTAATTGCCAATGCCCACCGTGAACACGTAGTACCCGCTGTAGGGAAGCCCAGAAATGCGGAACACGGCCTTGCCATGCCCGCTGACATTGCTGTAGTAAGCCCCTTCCTTGTAGCCCACATTCACATTCTCGGGAGCGCCCTCCACCCAGCCAAAGCCAGCCTTAGCGTCAAATGGCTTGTTTCCATTGGCATAGTTGCTTCCAAAGACAGGTGCGCCAAAGCAAAACAGGTGGGACGGCAGCAGATGCTGGCTATACTTGTAGCTCTTCATGGCGTGCATCTTGAAATACGAGTTGAAGTCACCATTGCAGATTACGATCTTGGTTCCGGTATGGGAGCCGATCTTGCCGCCTGGCGAACCGCAGCCAAACAGAAAACCACCATTCTCGTAGCTGATGCGGCACTGCCCGCGCACCGTGCCCAATGAATACATCAGGCAATAGTCAGTGCATCCAATGGGATTGAAGTCAAACACAACTCCCTTTGCATTCAGCCAGCGATACACGCCAGAAAGCTCCTTGCCGATGACGCCATGCCTGTCATTGAAACTGCGCCCATTGCCCTCCAGCGCATCGTATTTTGCCCCCATGAAGGCCTCGCCCGGCACACGCAAATCAAGTTTCCTGGCATGCTCATATTCGCCGCATCCGCTTTCGCCCATGAGCGTCAGCTCAATTGCACCATCGGCGCGCTCCGCCACCTCCAGGCGATAGCGAGCCTCCTTGTCCTCGCACCATTTGTTCCAGACTTTCGTGCCATCAGGCAAAGTGGCAAAACTGCGCTTCACACGTTCAGGTCTGGCAACGCTGTCCATGTTGCTCTCCAGTCTCTCCACTATAAGCTGCCCGTCATTGTAGATTGCAAAGTTGTCCCCCACCTGCTTAACACTCAACTTGCCGTATGCAAAGCACCCCAGCAGCAAAACCAAAACCAAATTCCGCAACATCTCTTTCTCCTTATTATTACCAGAAAACATTATGTTTCCACTAGTGGACAGTGGACAGTGGACAGTGGACTGTGGACTGTGGACTGTTTTATGCATTACTGCCAAGAATGCCGTTTCCGCCAAAGCAACCTGAATGGGTGCCGCCTCGGTGCCCACATCACCTGCGCTACGCCAGAGGTAAGCCCCCCCACAGCCCACAGTCCACAG
>JAFZZD010000447.1 GCA_017615955.1 Victivallales bacterium | reverse complement strand
TGCGGATGCGGTCTATCTCGTGGGAGTTCACCCAAAGGCGGCAGATCGGCACGTCATGGACCATGCCGATTGCCATCAGCTCGCGGGTGGCCTCTGGCCCCTTCACCATCTCGCCGCGCATTTCAGGCAGGAAGAATGGAGCCAGTCCCCATTGGCGACCGATGAACTCGGCGCGGAACGTATCCAGGCTCATGACTTCCATGTACGACTTGTCCCGCACCAGTGCGGCAAATGGATGCTCGCCGTCAAAGTAGCCGTCATTCCAGGACAACGCGGCGATGTTCATCTTGGCGGACATGTGCGCCCACACCCAGGTGTCCCTAGGCTGGCTGCGCACCAGTGAATACAGGCGCTTGAACAGCTGCCTCTGCGCCCTGATGGGATACGTGGAGCGATAGACGCCGTTCTCCTCATAGCCAGTCCCTGCGCTCTTGCCGGCGTAGGCGTATGGGTGGAACTGGTCGTAGTAGAAGCCATTGAGGCTGTTCTTCTCAAGGTATTCCTTCGCGTGCCACACCAGGAAGTCGGCAAAGCCCTTTCCAGCTGGAGAGGCGCAATACCAAGCGTCTGGCCAGCCTGAATTGAGAATGGCGACGTCATCGAAACCAAACCACCAGTACTTTTTGAAGAATATGCTCTCTGGCATGGCGTATGTCATAAAGGTGGGCACTGTATATGGGGTCACCCTGACGCCCCTGTCATGCAGCAGCTTCACACGCCCGGCCAAATCCACCTTGGGGTCAGACTTCACAAAGCCGCAGCCCACAGTAGTCCCTGGTCCGAAGTTGAACTCCAGGTTCTTGCCATATCCATAGAGGCGCGTCTTCCTGTTCTTGCGGGCATCGTAGTTCTTCACAGGCGTTGCCATCAGCATGAAAGCCAGTTTCCAGTCCTTCTTGATTTTCTGCCCCGCCTTTATCACATTCAGGCGCAGGGTGACGCTCTTCCCGTCACGGATGAACTGCACGGCATTGCCATCACGGTTCGGCCACATCTCATCGGATTCGCAGCACCAGAAAAGGCCGCGGTAATTGTCCCCCAGCCACGCGAAGGGGCGCCACTGGCTCTCCTCCACAACGCCTTCGCCTTCGGGGACGCTCTTAGGCAGCACCGTTTTATACACACTGAACAAATGCCTGTACAAGGCATTCTCCCGTTTTACAGGCAGTTCCAAGGACAATTCGTCAAAGGGCAATTCCCCTGTTCCAGCGGGACGCGCCACAACGTACATATAGCCATCATACTCAAGTTCCGTCACAACCTCAATTTCAGAGCCATTGGCGGTGCCAACGCCAATAATTTTCGCTTTTGTATCAGTGCAGCTCTCGATGAGCATCTTCTTGGCTTGCCACTTCACTTCCTTGCCGCCCTTGGACAACTTCAGCGTTATTGGCGAACTCAAGATCTGCTTTCCTGCGCTGACAATCTGCGCAGGAAAACCATCCTTGCCGAATATGTATTCCCTGTTGAGGCAGAAAATGCTGTTGCCCTTTTTGCGCAATGGCGTCCATGGAGGCAGCACAACATCCTCCATGCCAATCTTGTTGCCCATCCACTCCGTGCTGGGAATGGTCAGCACCGCCTTCAATTGCACTTTCGCGCCATTGCCGTCCGTCAAATCCGCAATCATGTCCTGCTTGCCAGGCACGCATGGGTTGGGCAGTGGAACTATGACCTTGCCTACGCAATTGGCAAACGCCAACTTTGCCTTCGTACCAGCAAAGGACAGTTCTCCAGACAACTTTGCATTGTCAACACCAGTCAGCGAGGCATCCACTTTCACTTCCAATGTCATGTCATCTGGATCCACTGAATAAGTCAGTTTCATATTCCCCGCGTCAAACACTGGCTCTGGAGCCTTTTCGGGGATTTGCAGCATCCTGAACAAATCAAAGAAGAAATTGCCGTCCAGACGCAATATGCCGCCCAGGTTGTATTTGCCAGGTTCGGGCATCGGCAGTTCGCACACGGCCTTGCCATCATAGAACTTGGCTGTGCGGCGGATTTTCGTGCCCCACACATAGCATTCCAGGGAAATGCGCTCGTCTGGAATCGCGGTTCGGCCTGTGTCAAACACCACACGCACCTTCTTGTGCTTGAAATCCAGGAAGTAGTCCATCTTGGAGGCTTCCTGGCACAATGGGTACAAGGCAAGCCCAGTCTCCTGCTTTATCACCTGCCCCACCAGCGCACACCCCAACATCATGAACAAAACAAGCAAAATGCTCCCGAATCCGCTCTTCCTCATAAACAAGTCTCCATGATTTTCTCCACTTAAAACCGCCTTGCTAACACGTGTTAAAGCCACGCTAACACGAGTTAGCCACAACGGCAATAAGATACAGGCAAAGAATACTATGTCAAATTGACGATTGTGAAAAAAGAATCAGATACAGAAATCTGTGGGAGCCAATTTCAAAACTATCGCGCCTAACCGCAAACAATCGTAGCCGCTGGCTTCAGCCAGCGGTTTAAAATTAAAGATAGCGTGTTACACTCTGATACTCTCCTCTTCCACCATGAGGACGATATGGTCAGTCAATGGGCTGAATACGCCTTGTTCATTGGCGAAGGCCAGCAATTCTGCGGGGTACGTGAAGTCAACGCATCTACATTCGCCTGGTTCGAGGCTGATGCGCACGGACCCCGCGAACTGCTTCAATGGCTCGTAGGATGGTCCATTTTCATGCTTGAAGAAGAACAGCACCGTTGTCTCGCCTGGCAGTTTGCCTGTGTTGGAGACCTTTACAGAAGAAGGAATATTGCCCTCTGCATCCTTACCATTTGACTTGAGGTCAGAATATTTGAACTGCGTATAGCTCAAGCCGAAGCCAAAGGGGTAGAGTATGTTGTCAGAGCAATAGCGGTATGTGCGTTCTTTCATCCCGTAGTCCTCGAACGGGGGCAATGCGTCGGTGGATGCATAGAAGGTCAGCGGCAGTCTGCCTGATGGATTTACCTTGCCAGTCAATATGTCCGCGACTACACGGCCACCTTCCGGGCCTGGATAAAACACCTGCAATACCGCATTCGCCTTGTCCGATGGCAAGACCAATGCGCTGCCAGAACAATTCAGCAACACAATGGGCTTGCCTACATGGCACAATGCCTCCAACAAGCGCATCTGGCAAGCGGGATACTCCAGCCGGTCCTTGTCTCCAGAGAACTTGGTGCTGCCCTGTTCTCCCTCAAACACAGGCGTCAATCCCATGCAAAGCACCACTAGATCCGCATTTTCAGCGGCTGTCACAGCCTCCGCAATCCGGTCTCCAGGCAGGGCGCAGTGCTGCGTGATATCCTCAAAAACCTCGCAGCCACGCGCGTAGATGACATTGTCCTCTCCAAAGCAGTCCAGCATCCCATCCAGCAGTGTAACATACCGTGTTGGAGTTCCGAAGTAGTTGCCCTTTAGCACATCTGTGTCCTGGGCCGTAGGGCCAATCACGGCCACTTTTCCTGAAAAATCAGGCTTGAGCGGAAGGATGCCGTCATTCTTCAGCAACACCACGCTGCGTTCAGCAATATGACGGGACACAAACCTGTGCTCTCTGCACTCCAGGCGGCTGTAGTCAGGCAGTTCCTGGCTGTCGAACATGCCCAGTTCAAAACGCAGCGTCAACTGGTTCGCCACGGCACGGTCTATGTCCTCATCCTTGAGAAGTCCCCGGTCGTATGCCTGCCTGAAATGCAGTTGAGCCTCGTCATCCACCTCGCAGCACACATCCACGCCAGATGATATCTCCAATGCCAGTGCCTCGGGAATGTCCTGGCATGTCTTTCTGGCGGAGACCATCCATGCGGCAGTGCCCACATCAGTCACCACGACGCCATTGAATTGCCATTCGCCGCGCAACATTTGCCTTACTACAGGCTCATTTGCTGACATAGGTGTGCCATTGACCGCATTGTACGCAGTCATAATGCTTTTCGCGCCAGCATGCTTCAGGCAATAGCGGAATGCATAAAGATAGGTCTGCGCCCAGTCCAGATCCGAAACTATTGCATCAAAGGTGCTGCGTGTCCCCTCCGGTCCAGAATGAGCGGCAAAGTGCTTCAATGTGGTACTGCATTTCAACTGGCCGCCATCTTCCTCCTGAACGCCCTTGACGTATGCCGTGCCCATCAGCGCAGTCAGCACAGGGCATTCACCGTAGGTCTCGTGTCCCCGTCCCCAGCGTGGATCCCTGAATATGTTGATGTTTGGGGAATACATGGTAAGGCCAGTGTAGATGTCCCGCTGGCCATGCGCTGCGCAATGCAGGTGCTTGATCCAGGCCTCGTCCCTGATGATTTTTCCCATCTTGTATGCGTAGTCAGGCGTGAAAGTGGCCGCCAGCGCAATCGCCTGGGGGAACATGGTCGCCTTGCCAATGCGGGCCACGCCATGCAATGCCTCGTTCCACCAATGGTATTCAGGAACGCCCAGTCTCGGCACCGCCGCGCTGCGCATATTCAGCAGCCCCAGTTTCTCATCCAATGTCAGACGCGACAGCAAATCCCCTGCCCTTTGCTCCGCCGGTAAATTCTTGTTCTGATACGGAAACATCATCTTCTCACCTCGTTATTTTCATAGTGGACAGTGGACAGTGGACTGTGGACTGTGGACTGTGGGTTCTGTGCCGCCGCGTTTTCGCGGCGGTTGGCTGTGCCTTTAAAACGCGGACGAGAACGCCCGCGCACAGAACTATCCACTATCCACTGTCCACT
>JAFZZD010000446.1 GCA_017615955.1 Victivallales bacterium | reverse complement strand
TGCCAAGAGGATGGTACTTGCAAGAAGCTGAGCAAAATATTAAAAATCTCTGCGTCTCTGCGCCTTTGCGTCTCTGCGTTAAAATCTTTGCGCCTCTGCGTTAAAATCTCTGCGTTTCTGCGTTGATGGGATGGAAAAATGCGAATTGGCGATTTGATTTTTTACATATCTTCTGTATTTTATCGCCGTTTTTGAAAAGCAAGGCACAATGATGAAGCGATTTTATACATACTACTATTGGTATCCAAGGGCATTGGTCCGTTGGGCTGTGTAGTATGTTATGTTTTTTTGCAATTTAGATTGACACAGATAAACAAGCGGACCATTCGGAAAACGGAAGGTTCGCTTTTTTTGTGCTTGCCTTTTGGGTTTCTGAAGGATCTTACAAAACAGAAAGGATTCTGAAAATGATTATTGTCATCCGCAAAGGTGCAGAACAATCCCAGATTGACAATTTGCTGACGCTGCTGCGCTCAAGGAACATCGAGCCAAACGTGTCCAAGGGCGCACATCAGACCGTGATTGGTTGCGTCGGAGATGTGGCACACTTAGACCCCAGCCTGATTGAGGCATTGGACGTGGTGGAGAGTGTGCAGCGTATCCAGGAGCCATACAAGGCGGCCAACCGCAGGTTCCATCCAGATTCCACTATCATCGAGGCTGGCGAGGCAAAACTGGGCGGAGGGCATTTCTCAGTTATCGCAGGTCCATGCAGCGTGGAATCCGAGGAACAGATAATCCATGTTGCCAAGGCAGTGAAGGCTGCAGGCGCGACAATGCTGCGCGGCGGTGCATTCAAGCCGCGCACATCGCCATACTCATTCCAGGGACTTGGGGGGGAAGGCCTCAGGATGCTTTCCGCCGCCAAAAAGGAAACGGGACTGCCGATTGTCACCGAATTGATGGATTTCAAGGACATCGAGTTGTTCAACGACGTGGACGTGATACAGATCGGGGCCCGCAACATGCAGAACTTCAACCTGCTCAAAGAAGTTGGCTCCTACACGAAGAAGCCTGTGCTGCTGAAGCGGGGCATGTCCTCCACATTGCAGGAACTGCTTATGAGTGCGGAGTACATAATCTCCTCCGGCAATCCAAATGTGATTCTTTGCGAACGCGGCATACGCACTTTCGAGACATCCACGCGCAATACCTTGGACTTGAGTGTGGTGCCAGTGCTTCACAGGCTGACACATCTGCCAGTCATTGTGGACCCATCCCATGTGACTGGCTATGCATATCTGGTGGAGCCAGTGGCAGTGGCCGCGACTGCAATCGGAGCCGACGGCCTCATCATTGAAGTGCACAACGACCCAGCCCACGCGAAGTGCGACGGCGTCCAGAGCCAGACACCGCAGATGTTCGCTGAAACCATGCAGCGCATCAACGCGGTTCGCAGCGCATTGAACTGAAATATGTAAGAGGAGCGGGAAAATGAAGGAACTAGCGGAATTAAGGCAGCAGATAGATGACATAGATGCGCAACTGGTGGATTTGCTGGTGAAGCGCATGGGCATAATGAATGACGTGGCGGCGGCAAAGCGCGAGAAGGGCATAAGCACATTCGCGCCTGCACGCGAAAGGGAGATATTGAACACCGTCATGGAGAAGGCGGGTCCTGAATACGAGACCGAGCTGCACATGATTTTCTCAACACTGTTCAATCTTTCCAAGGCGAAGCAGCGTCTGGCCCGCGGCGGCAGCTCACCTCTGCTTGATGCAATACGGCAGGCCAATGCCAATGTGCGGGATTTCCCCAAGCGCTCAATGGTGGCGTGCCAGGGCACGGAGGGCGCATATTCTCAGCAGGCCACCACCCGCATGTTCAGCGTGCCTACAATCCTTTATTTCAACAGCTTTGACAAGGTGTTCGAGGCTGTGGAGAGCGGATTGTGCCCGTATGGTGTCCTTCCCATAGAGAATTCCTCGGCTGGCTCGGTGGTGTCAGTTTATGACGCCATGGTGAAGCATAAATTCCACATTGTGAAGAGCATCCGCCTGAAAATCAACCATGTTCTGCTGGCGAAGCCTGGCGCCACTCTTGAGGGTATAACCGAGATTGTAAGCCACCAGCAGGCACTGTCCCAATGCGGCATGTTCCTTAAGAAGTATCCTGGAATGAAGATTGTGCCTTCAAACAATACAGCCAGCGCAGCAAAGGAACTGGCGGCAAGCGAGCGTCTGGACCAGGCGGTCATCGCCTCAAGGGAATGCGCGGAACTCTATGGCCTTACCGTCCTGGCTGAAGACATCGCTGACGCAAAATTCAACTACACACGCTTCATCTGCATTTCCAAGAACCTGGAGATTTTCAGCGATGCAAACAAGCTGAGCATCATGCTCATATTGCCGCATCAGCCTGGCTCTCTTAACGGGCTGCTCTCCAGGTTCTCCGCCATTGGCGTCAATCTCACAAAACTGGAATCACGCCCCATACCTGGCATGGACTTTGAATTCCTGTTCACCTTTGACTTCGAGGCCTCGCCAAAGGACGAGAAGGTGCTTCAGCTATTGTCGGAACTTTCCACAGACCCGGACATAGCGCACTTCACATTCCTGGGCGCATACGGAGAACACTGACAGTGGTCAGTGGACAGTGGACGTCCACAGTCCACTGATAAAATAGATGTGACTATTCAGACCCACTCATTAACGCAGAGGCGCAGAGGCGCAGAGGTGCAGAGAAACTTGAACAGTGACTTTTGCCTTTCTTGTGTTCATCGTATGGCATGC
>JAFZZD010000046.1 GCA_017615955.1 Victivallales bacterium | reverse complement strand
TTGACGCCGCCGGTCTGCCCGTGGGGCTGCAGCTCATCGGCAATTACCTGCAGGAAGCGCAACTGCTGCAGACGGCGCACCAGTTGCAATGCACCACGGACTGGCACACAAAAGCGCCCGCAGGCGTTTGACGGATGGGCACCCATGCATAACGATGCTTTCTTCACGCTGCACTCGCAAGTGCATACAGGCGACTGTCTGGATGTGCTGCGGCAGTACCCCGATGCAGTGTTTGACCTCATCGTGACTTCCCCCCCGTACGCCGACCAACGCGCGGACAGCTACGGCGGCATCCACCCAGACGACTACGTCGCGTGGTTTCTGCCGCGCGCCGCGCAGTTCAAGCGCGTCCTCAAACCCGGCGGCTCTTTTGTGCTCAACATCAAGGAAAAAGCCCTCAACGGCGAACGCCACACCTATGTGCTGGAACTCATTCTCGCCCTTCGCAAACAGGGATGGCTGTGGACGGAAGAATATATCTGGCACAAAAAAAACTGCTACCCAGGAAAATGGCCCAACCGCTTCCGTGACGCCTGGGAGCGCTGCCTGCATTTCACCCTGCAGCGCAAATTCAAAATGAATCAGGAAGCCGTCATGGTGCCAATGGGGGAATGGACGCAGACGCGCCTCAAGGCGCTTGGCAAAAACGACGTGATACGTTACAACTCGCAAGTCGGCAATGCCTTTGCCAAAAACATTGCAAACTGGCAGGGGCGCACCCTGGCATATCCAACCAACGTGCTGCACCTCGCCACGGAGTGCGGAAACAAACGCCACAGTGCCGCTTTTCCGCTTGCCCTGCCCGAATGGTTCATCAAACTGTTCACCGACCCCGGCGATATTGTGCTGGACCCTTTTGTCGGCTCCGGAACCACGCTCGAGGCTGCCACCCGCTGCGGACGCATTGCCATTGGCATTGACACATCACCAGAATTTGCACAGCTCGCACAGCAGCACTTGCACCCTGTGCAAGGCATTCTTCCCATTGAGGAGCGCCATGCCACTTATTGAAAGCGCAAGGCACTACGTGCAGGCGCACATCAAGCCTGATTTCCACGACAAACGTCTAAGCAGCTTGGGCAGCCTTAAACTTGGAAAAATCCTGCAAAGGAAAAACCCCTATCTTTTCAAAGCCAAAGCCATCAACAGCGCGCCTGATTTGGTCAAGCAACTGCTGCTGGCGCATCTGTCGGCGCAGGAAGAAACCATCTTCGGGGCTTTTCTGGAAGGCTTGGCCATCCACGTCTGCTGGCAGACATACGGCGGGCAGAAATCCACCTCCGAGGGCATTGACCTTGAATTTACACGCGATGGCGTGCGCTACATTGTCTCCATCAAAAGCGGGCCAAACTGGGGCAATTCTTCCCAGATTGCGCGCATGATTCAGGACTTTGACCGTGCGCGGCGCATCGCTGGTGTGCGCGCGCACCTTGTTGCTGTCAATGGCTGCTGCTACGGCAAAGACGCCAAACCGCACAAAACAGGCAACTACCTCAAACTCTGCGGGCAAGACT
>JAFZZD010000445.1 GCA_017615955.1 Victivallales bacterium | reverse complement strand
GGCAAATGAGTGGGCGCCGCCTCGGCGCCCGCATAAAAAAGAAAGATGAGAAAGACCTTATTATTGCTGTTTGCGTTGTTTGCGGTAGTAGCGTATTGCGAGGACTGGACGGAGTTGATGCAGTTTCGCAAGGCGGAGGGCAACCTTGTCTTTGGCTTGGCGGGGCGTCCTGGCACGCCGCCCCTGGCGCTGCGCGTCAGCGGCAATGGGCGTGTGGCGTTGATATGCATAAAGGAAGGCGGCTGGGAGGTCACCTGCAACGATGCGAAGGGTACGCAGATTGCCTTGCCGCAACCTATGAACTATGGGGGCATCGCCGAAGCCAAGGAATACGATATGCTGCTGAAATTCCGCGAGGAGTGGTGGGCATACTACGTGAATGGGCAGCTTTGCGGTGAAATGCAGGCGCCAATGGCACTGGAGGGATGCAAGTTGGAGTGGCCAAACGCCTCACAAGTTCAGATTAGCAAGCAGCTGGATTTCCAGATCACAGCCAGGCCAGACTACCAGACCGACTTCATGATCGAGCCGGGCGCAAAGGACGAATTGCAGCCATGGAAAAAGGAATTCGGCAACTGGCACATACATACCGCATTGCTGGAATCCATAATACGCCCCGAGACAAACCAGGACACGATGAAAAGAACACCGCCTTCTGCGGACAAGTCGCCGAACTTCTATTCGCTCAAGGGCAGCGGCAAACGGGAGGAGGCCCTGATTACCACTGGCAGCGACTTGTTCGACAACTATACGCTGACGGCGTCAATGCAGCCCCAGGCTGGCGAGGCGGGTATTGTATTCCTTTGCAGAGGGCAGGGCAAGGATAGCGAATACTATGCGCTGACGCTGTACAGGGACAATGGCGGCGAGGTCAGGCTGTGGAAGCAGGACAAGGCTGGGCGCAAAATACTCGCACGTGTGGAACTGCCGCTATACAATTGCCAGTGGTATCTGCCAGGCGTGTCGCTTCGCAATGGCGAAATCATAGCCACTTTGGACAAGGCGCCGCTTTTCCGCTATCGTGCGCCTCTGCCTTCAGGCGGCAGGATTGGCCTTTACGCAAGCACTCCTGATGAAACACGCTTTGATGACGTGACTGTGTCGGCGTATGGCGACATTGCATTTGAGAGCGCCAATGACATTGCATCAAATACTGTATATGCCACTGAGTCTATGAGACAGAATACCGCCACGCCGCCGGAAATCAGCCTGCCCCACGAGCCGTATGCGCTGCAGTTGTCCGCTGCGGGCCAGGAGGAAATGCTGGTGCTTGGGCGCAGCCATGAGAAGTCGGTGGTGTTTTCCACGATGGTGCGTGGCGAGAAGGCGGGCATTCTGGCTGGCTGGCATGGCGTGGGCAATCCATTCTATGTATTTACGCGCGTCCGCAATGACAAGATGGCGCATTTGGAGCTGCTGCGTTTTGCGCCTGGCGGAAAGTCCACGCTGGACAGTTTTGACATACCATGGAAGGACGAGGTGCAGTTGCTGATGGAGATTGATGCAACAGGCACATTGCGCTGCTGCTGCGACGATGCGTTGATATTCAAGCGTGGCGAGGTGACTTCGGGCGCTGCGGGCTTGTATTTGCCTGCCAGTGGCGCCGCGCTGTTCACGGGTATGGAGATGTCCCGCCGTCGTGTCAAGACCCATGAACTGAAGCAGAAGAACGTGGTGTTCGAGCATGACCCCTTCATGCGCCACTGGGCCGCCGCCGAAGGGCAGTGGATTGGCGGAGGAGGGGACATACTGTATCACAAGGGCGATTTCTTCGGGGACTTCAACATGTCCTTGCCATACAAGGTCGGTGGCGAGATACACTTTGGTCTGGCGGACGGTGCGAAGGAAGGCGCACTGAAGATTGTCATGACTGACAAGGAAGTGCGCATGACAGGACCAGACGATTTCAGCGAGAACTTTGCCATTGAGACGCCCAAGGCGGAAACGCGCATTGCGGTTTCGCTGGAGGGGTACTGGCTTGAATTGTCCTGCGGCGGCAAAGTGCTGAACACACGCAGGCTTGCCTTGCCATTGCGGGAATATGGAACGCGGCTCCTCACCAAGAAATACACCAGCAAGGATATGGAGAAGAGCAGCGTCACTAGGATGAATGTGATAGACGAGTTCTTCAATGAGTCGCCCCATGACTGGCTGGTGAACGGCGGCGACTGGCAGATCATCAACCGCTTCCAGTGCACCGCCAGCTGGTCACACATGATCGCCCAGTCATTGGACGGCATGGGCGCATTCTGGAGGAAGCAGCGCTTCCAGGGCGACATGACGCTGGAATTCTACGCTGGCACCAGGCATGGCTACTATGACAAGGCCGGCAACATGAACTGCACCATCATGTCAAAGGACAATACCGCCTCATCGGGTTATACGGTGACATGCTCGGAATGGGATCAGAACAAATCCCAGAACTGGACATATCTGTACAGAAATGGACAGCGCATCAACAGGTCCGATGCATATATGGTGCCGCGCCGCAGAAAGGGGACATACCGCCGCATATTGAATCCGCTGATTGCGAGGGGCCGGGACATTCATGGCGCATGGTACTATCTCAAGCTGCGCAAAATCGGCAAAAAGCTGGAATTCTGGTTTGACGACGAGCTGGTGATGACCAGCAATGATGACAATGTTCTGAACGAGGGATGTCTGGGAATATGGACCTTCGACCACAGCATGACACTGGCGCAGATCAAGATTACATACGAGAAGGCGACTGCAAAGCAGCATAATGTGAAATTGCTGCCAAATGAATTGCCTGAAAAGAAGGAGGAGCCTGCTTCTGAGCATTGGGATGCCGCCGCAAATGGCTTCCCTCTGAATGCCATGGAAATGCGCTATTGGGAATACAAGGACAGCGTGGCGCAGGGCAGCCAGATGTCATTCGCCTCAAATACGGATGGCATTTTGCTGGTGAACAAGCTGGGCGCCGGCGAGATGAAGCTGAATGCGAAGCTGCCTGACTTGAAAGTCGCCGATGTGGCTGGTTTCAGGTTCGATGTGAAGCGCACCGAGACAGCGAATTTCAACTTCTTCTACACCATACACAAAAACGATGAGAAGAAAACGCTGTTGCTGAGGAATTTTCACCGGATCTCGGGTGATGACTTCTCTGGCGCATACTGGCAGAAGACTGGCGAAAGTGAGGTGAAGCCCACCGCAAAGGAGGCCTTGCTGGACAGGGACGGATGGACCACGGTAACGGTGTGGCTGCCCAACTGGGTGCGCAATACCGCTGACGAGGACGGGAAGCGTGTGGTGCGCGTTGGCGGTTTTGGACTGGAGCAGTTTGATTTCCTGGCCTCGGGCATTGGCGGCAATGCGCCCGGCGATGCATACGCTATACGTGATTTCAGACCCATATTCTACAAGCGGCCTGACCTCGTGCTCGGCGAAGGTGTGCGTGGCAATGCCAGGCCTGAGTTGCATGCCGCCAGGCCAAAGATGACCACGGATGCCAAGGAGCTGGCGGCGCAGCTGGACAAGTGCGCCGAGGGCAAGGAATATGCCACCGCCTACGTGGATTTGAACAAGGAGCGCACCGCTTTGACTGCGCAGGTGGATTGGGTGCAGGCTGGCAAGCCAGAGGTGCAGTTGGCATGGTCAAAGGAGACGCTTGACACGCTGGAACTCAGCTATGGCAAGCCATACGCAGACTATCGCCTCGGGGCGTTGAAGTTGTATGTGAATGGAATTGACCTAGCGCTTGAGCCAGTTAAGAACGGCAAGGAAGGCATATTTGCCACGGCCAGGATTCCACGCACCGACAAGGCGGCGGAGACATTCGCCAAGGGCAAATTGGAATGCGAATTGCGTCTGGATGCGGAGAATGCACGCAATATCAGTCTGGAGGCTGCGGACAAGGCACGCAGGAATGGCCCGCCCGCTTTGATGAAGGTGGATGGCATGGTCAAGATGTGGCTTGGTTTCGAGGGAGACGATATTCAATTGCCGCTGATCAAGCAGAACAGGCCCCGCATGACATTGATGGACAGCGATGCGGAGGCGGGCAGGTATGTGCGCATAAGCAACGTCCCAGGAAACGGCAATCTTGCCACGGATTACGCACTGGTGCATTCCGTGGCGGAATACCCGCTGTTCTTCTTCAGGTACAATGCGGATGACATGTGCAATGTGTCACTCATATATCCAGGCAATCCCATCAAACTGGCATGGCAGAGCAGCAATGACAGCCGCGGCGTGCGCTATGCAAAACCTTTTGAGCAGGACGGCAAGTGGCATTCATGGCTGGGCTTTGTGCCAGACGCGTTCACAAATCGTCCATACCAGAAAAGCCGCTACAATATAGTCAATTTCAGAATCGCCAGCCATGGCAGGCCGGACCAGACGGGCCTCTACAGCAATCTGAAACTGGATGACATGACAGTCGCTCCTGCGGTGAATTCCGCTGAGAAATTGGCATTTACGCCCCATTACTTTGACCTTGACGGAGTGGACTACGTGGAATATGCAGTCTATCAGGAGACTGACATTTACGATGGGCGTGAGGTCAAGCAATGGAAGCGCTGCAAGCCAGGCGAGAAGATTGCGCCTGAATTGCCTGCCACCATCAAGGATGGCGTCGCCCATATTCTGCTGCGGGCTTCGGACAAGGCGGGCAAGGTGTCGCCCATTACGGATCTGCCTTTCCTGCTGGACAGGGCAAAGCCCAGCATTTCTGCCAGCATAATCAATGTCTCGAATCCTTTGTACAATGGCAAGGCATTGCAGATCAACGTGGGCACATCAGGCGGTGCGCCATGGAACCTGGACAAGGCGGTGTTCAAGTCGGGAAAGCATGAATTTAAAATCTTCAACTGGTCCCATGAATATGAGCGAAACAGCAACAGGGACGTCGTGTACTTCAACTATTCCATGATCATGAGAAGGATGCTGGACAAGGCGAAGGACGGCGATACCCTTACATTCTCAGTCAGCAATGTCTGCGATGGCGCAGGAAATTCATGCGATGACCTGAACTTCCCAATAAAGATCAACTACGCTGAAGACAAGCGGGGACCGAATTGGTACAGCCTCGAGCTTACAGAAAAAGAGGGCTACTGCGTGGGATGGAACTGGGAAGGCCATAAGTCAGCCACACGGCGCTTCAACCCCACAGGCGGAGGACAGGAGATCAGGATAGACAATACCATCGGAAGTTCAGTGCATCTTGTGCACTACAGCCATTATGGCACGGCGGAAATCGCCGCACCCGTGAAATGGGAACTGGCAAAGTACCCGTATGTTGCGTTCAGGCTGTCCACCACCACATTCAGAAAGACCATGAAGGCACGACTGCTCCTCATTACCGAGGACAACAAGACATACATGATCTCGCTTACAAAACCTGCAAAGGAGGACTCTGAACTCAATACAAAGCAATCCTTCACATGGGAGAATGGCAAGTGGATCAACTATGCATTCAATGTAAGGCAGATGCTGGTTGACAAGGGCATAAAGGACGTGGACAAGATGCGCATCAAGGCGGTGCATTTCCAGCGTGTCGGCGTGGTTCACAGGGACACGCTGCTGCTGGACGATTTCCACATCTTCGGCGATTCCGCCAAGCTGAACGCCAGAATCACAGCATTCGACATTAGCGGCGTGGCATCCGTTGATGTGTATGATGGCGATGCACTGCTGAAGTCATATCCTGTGTCTGACAAGGATAGGTACGACCTTGGCGAATGGCGCAATGAGGGCGTTAGGTGGCTGCGCCTGGTGGTAAAGGACAAGGCGGGCAATATGTCAGTCCCAACTTGGCTGCCAATCGCACCTAAGGAGAAGAAGGAGAAAAAATGACGCGTATTGCATTCATCAGCGATATTCATTCTAATATCGACGCACTGCTGGCAGTGTTCGCCCACATAGAGAAGGTGGGCGCAGATGTGACGCTGTGCCTGGGCGATATTGTGGGATATGGTCCATGCCCTGCGGAATGTCTGCATGAAATACAGAACAGGGAAATCCAATGCGTCATGGGCAACCACGATGAATATGTCACGTTGCTTATGGATCCCCGCGTGGAAAAGCTGCGGCCAGACATCAAGCAAGTCGTGGAGTGGACACAGATGCAGCTGTCAATGGATGACCTGAAATGGCTGTCCAAACTGCCAATGCAGATGGAGGCGGATGACTTCTCAATACTGCACTCCTCATTCGCGCCTGCACGCTGGTCATATTGTCTTGATGAACGTACGTTCCTCACCAATTTCATGCACCAGCAGTGCCAGCTGGCATTCTGCGGCCATAGCCATAGCCCTCTGCTGGGAATGGACATGGCACCCAATGAACCACAATTGGACTACTACGAAAAGCCAAAGATCATCCCCACAGACCGCAAAGTGATGGTCAACGTGGGTTCCGTGGGACAGCCACGCGACAGAAATCCAAAGGCATGCGTGGTATTCTACGAAATGGAGACACGCCAGGTCAAACTGGACCGCGTTCCCTACGATACCGAAAAGGCAAAGGAACGCTTCATCGCCGCCAAACTCCCCGAACGCTTCGGCCAACGCATCTGCGTAGGCAAATAGTTTTTCTTGGGGTGGGGGAAGGGGCCAAAACGGCCCCTT
>JAFZZD010000444.1 GCA_017615955.1 Victivallales bacterium | reverse complement strand
TGCCAGAAAAATCCATCCAGATGGCAAATTATGGTGGCTAGAGGGATTGGAGGAACACACCCTGCCAGTTCAGGCAAGGCTTTATACGAACCTTGAGCCAGAGGAAAAATTGAGGTTGCGTGCTGAAGCAGCGCTTTTATGCCCAGAAATTGTCAAGTCAGGCAGAAGCCGTGACAAGTACGATGGACTAGTTCTGTTTCTCCTTACCTATCATGGTGTTCTTTGCCATCAGGCAAGGGATTTGTTTTCTGCTGGAAGTGTGGCCAATCCCAAAAATGACGATGAAGGCGGAATATACATTGCCAGGGCGTTGCATTTGATTGAAAATGAGATGTTGAAAGCCGCAGAACGGCTTCCTGATAGTCTTTTTGTGGAATTCTGGAGAGAAAATGTACCTAAGGAGAAGCGTATTGCGCGATGGCTTGAAAAAGCAGATGCACTTGCGACAAAATGGATTCCTTCAAAGGTTTTGTTTTTGAATGGTAATGTAATTGTAACACCTGAAATGCTCAATACACAGGAAATCGGCGACATCGGTCTTGTCTTGAAGGACAAGAAGGACAAGGAGTAGTGGACAGTGGACTGTTGGGTGCGCGGGGCGAGAACCCCGCGTTTGGAGGGCGCAGTTCCATCGGCGGCTTTCGCCGCAGGCCCCCAACAGTCCACAGTCCACAGTAATGGAGGTGCATTATGGAAGAGAGTAGAGCCATTAGAATCACACTGGATGCCAGCAGGACGCAGGGGATTATACGCAATATCCTGGGCATGAACAATTCGCCGCGCATTGTTTCGCCAGGGGCAATGGCGGCTGAAACGGAGTATTTCAAGGCATTGTCACCTGCCAGGGTGCGCTACCATGACGCCGTGGTTGAGAATCCTGGATATGCGGTGATAGATGTGACGCGCATATTCCCCTTGTTCAGGGCGGACGCGAAGGACCCTGCAAACTATGACTTCAAGCCCACGGACCTTTATTTGAAGCAGGTGGTGGACTGCGGTACACCGATAGAATTCCGTCTTGGCGAGACCATAGAGCATTCGCCAGGCAAGTTCCGCGTGAATCCCCCGCCAGACTTGGACAAGTGGGCGGAAATATGCGTGAATATCATCCGCCACTACAACGAAGGCTGGGCGGACGGCTTCCACTGGAATATACAGTATTGGTCAATCTGGGAGGAACCCGGAAACGCGCCTTTGCTTTTCAATGGCGACTATGCCGTGTATCTGAAGTTGTTTGTGACCACGTTCAAGAAGATCAAGGCCAGTTTCCCGAATCTGAAAGTTGGCGGCACCAACGATGCATTGCCGTTCAGCTTTCCCAAAAAGCGCATAGAACGCTCGCTTGAGTATTTCCATGACGAGGGTGTGAAGCCGGACTTTCTATGCTATACAGGCTATGCCAGAAAGCCTGACGAGTATGTGGACTATGTGGAGAAACTGCAGGCCATCATGGAGCAATACGGTTATGGCGCTGAGACGGAGTTGAATCTCTCGGAGTGCCATTATGCGCCCAGTGAATGGAATGCCCAGGGCTATTACGCCCCTGAAATGCACAACCATGTCAGCGCCGCATTTGCGGCGACGACGCTTATCCGCTTTCTGGACACACGTTTAAACTGCGCATACCACTACGCATGGCAGACATCGTGCTGGCGTTTGTTCGACGAATATCTAAAGCCGTACCCTCTCTACTATGGGCTGAAGTATTTCACGGAAATGAGCAAGTGCGTACAGCGCCTGTCATTGGATGTGGAAGGGGACGTGCCTCATGACACGCGTCTTCTTGCAGGTGTGCTGGAAAACGGCAATGCCAGGCTGCTGGTTTCATGTTTCAAGGGACCTCGGCTCACTTTCATAATCAATGCGCCTGCTTATTCCACTTGCCAGATAAAGTCCATAACCTCAGGCAACGACGACTACGATGTATTTCATTCCCTGGCGCGTGGCGAGGATGGCTTTGTCTTCGATTTCGACACGGACGATGCCGCAGTCTTCCAGCTTGAGTTCGCAAATTGATGTGCGAAGTCACTGCATTCAGGAGGCAGGACTTTCTTGCTGCTTTTTACGCAGAAAGCCCAATGCGAGCATTGCGATGATCATCAGCAGTGCTAGATAGACGATGCAGTATCCGATGTTGACGGTGACAGTTCCGATTTTGCAGCCTGCTTCCAGGCAGCCCCACTGCCTGAAAAGCAGGGTGAAGTCTCCTTCGCAGTCAGATGCGTCCATGAATGGGACCACCAGCGTGAGTTTCTGGATATTGGCGTCATACATGTAGATGCCCGCTTCCATTGTTGCAAAGCCAAGCCAGCCAGTGCAGAGCGATATGGCGGGCAGGTCGTTTTTCCAGGCGAAATAGACGCCGATGAGCACAGGCGTAAGTATCTGGAAGACCGTGCCAGCCAGGATTACAATGGTTTCGGGCAGGTGCAGCATATTGGCGACTGTATGGCCTACCTCATGTATGGGGGCGTGGATGCAATAGAAT
>JAFZZD010000443.1 GCA_017615955.1 Victivallales bacterium | reverse complement strand
TCCTCGCTGGCATAGCCATAGTCGCCTTCGTATGGGCTATGCCCTTGCCGCTTACGCGGCTTCGCGCATCCACGCTGGTCTGGTTTAGCTACCCACAACTAATATTGGCTATGTAACCTCCTATTGGTCAGGAAAAAGCTTCATTGTTGTACAGGAGCCAAAGCCACGCGAAAACCTTGATAGCCATAGGAACGTGTCTTGTCATCACCAGTTTTCGAAGGCTCAAAAGCTAGGCGAAACGCAGGTCCACATTCGTAAGAGAAGGAGCGCCAACAGCCGCCACGCACAATCTTGTACGAACCAGATGTGCAGAAAGGATCCCAAATATCATCGTAATCGTGTTTTCCCCCCCAATGATTGGAACTGGAATCCCTGCACCATTCACAAACATTTCCTGACATATCACAGAAGCCAAGTTCGTTAGCAGCCTTTTTACCAACGGGATGTGTTTCACATCCATTATCACTCATTATATCTGAGAATTTAGTTAAAGACATAAAAAAATACTTTTTATTTTCATCCAATCTCTTCCTACAGCCTGAATTCTCATAGTACCATCCCACTGCATCAAGATCGTTACTGCCACTGTATTCGTAGCTATTGTTTTTTTGCCTCCTCGTGCAGCATATTCCCATTGTGCTTCTGTAGGCAAAGTGTATTCATACCCTTCAGGCAAATTACCTACGGAACGCGCCAGTACAGTCAGTTTTTTACAGAAATCCATCGCGTTGTACCAATTTACACCTTCCACTGGATAAGTGCTGCCTTTCCTGAAATGCGAGGGATTCTCTTTCATAATCGCGTAGTACTGCTCCTGAGTCACCTCGTATTTGCCAAGCCAGAAGTCCTTTGTTATGTGAACAAGGTGTGAATTTGGTGGTGTTGCCACACTTGCAAAATACGAATCTATCTTTAATAGCTTCGATTTAAATGCATCGCTTGCACCCATCATGAAGTCGCCTTTCTCGACTTTAATGAGTTCCAACTTCACTCCTCCTGGCAATGTAACAATGCCATTGAACACCTGCCTCTTCAGGGGCACCGAAATGATTTTCTCGCCCTTCCAGTCCACGGTAATGTTTACTTCACCAGTATACGTATCGTTGCCATCATTATATCTTATGCGTTGCTTGAAAGTGTCCCCCTTTTTGAAATTTTTCCACACTAACGGTGTCTTATGGGTCTGTCCTTCCACGCTTGCATTAACCTCGCGGCCATTGACAGTTGCCTTAAGCACCAGACTTGGGACTAGGCTTGCGTTCGCCTTGTCTCGCCATATTGTTGCAGTCGCAACATCAAGTACCTCCATCTCATTCGCCAGCTTCAGGACACGCCTCCAGCCGTCCTCGGTTCCCAAATTTGCGGACTGCTGTGCCGCTTCCCCTAGTTCCTTCAGATGTGCCTCCTTCGCCATCTTGACCGCATTCACAAAGCCCTTGGACGCACCTTTGAACAACACCTCTGCCTCGGCAAACAAACCTGCCTCGTACTTGCGCTCGCCCTCCCGCAAATTCTCCTCCGCTTGACTGTACTTAGCCCAAGCCCGTGCCTTAACGCCACTCCGCTCATCAAGAGCCGTCCTCTGGGCTGCCACAGCCTCTGTACTTGCGGCAGACGCACTCTCACGCAATGGGATATTCTTTTCTATCCATTGATATGCGGTTTCAGCCGTCGCATAGAATTTTTTCGCACTAGGATACAGCTTGTTCGCCAGCGCGGCGTCTCCCGCATTGCAGTTATCGCGAAGCATATCCAGACGTGCGCCAAAACCCTGCCCCCTATCGAGACTGAGACTGTCAAATGTTCCCTTAATTCCCATCAGCCGTCCCTTTGTCTGCAACAGCTCATCAATCAAGGCCTCCTCTGCCTTCCGCGCCTCCTCGGCCTTCCGCGCCTCCTCGGCCTTCCGCGCCTCCTCTGCCTTCCGCGCCTCCTCGGCCTTCCGCGCCTCCTCGGCCTTCCGCGCCTCCTCGGCCTTGCGTTCCTCCTCGGCCTTCCGCGCCTCCTCCTGCTGGTGCGCCTCCTCGGTCCTTTGCGCCTGTCTATACCTGATGTTCGGCACGACAGCACAGAACACAAGCGCCAGAATGGCAACAAGTGCCACGCACAAGGCCACATAAAGCCAACGTGACCCGCCTGCTGTTCCAGCACCTCCGCTCCTCACCCTTTCGCCACCCAGGGCGCGGACAAAGTCGGCGCAGCTCCCATAGCGCGTCCCCGCATTCTTGGCAAGGGCCGTGTCCAGCGCACGGTTCGCGTATTCAGGAATGCCCCTTATTGGGGCCGGCCGCCGCTGAAGGACGGCAATGCGCATTATCTCGGCATCGTCGCTGGCGAACGGAACCTGTCCGGAAAGCATCTCGTAGGCCACGACCGCCAGGGCATACTGGTCCACCGCGCCGTCCTGCGGCAAGGCCTCCCACTGTTCGGGAGCCATGTAGGGGCGCGTGCCGGAGTTGCCGGAGTACGCCATCGACACGTGGGACATGCTGCTGCGTATCTGCGCCGCCAGGCCGAAGTCCAGCACCTTCACAGTGCCGTCGTCGCAGACCATTATGTTGCCGGGTTTGACGTCGCGGTGCATGACCCGTCGCCCGTGGGCGTAGTCGAGGGCGTCCGCCACC
>JAFZZD010000442.1 GCA_017615955.1 Victivallales bacterium | reverse complement strand
GGACAGGGCGGGGCAAAAATGCCGCGCCACAGGACAGGGCGGGGCAAAAATGCCGCGCCACAGGACAGGGCGCGGCAAAAATGCCGCGCCACAGGACAGGGCGGGGCAAAAATGCCGCGCCACAGGACAGGGCGGGGCAAAAATGCCGCGCCACAGGACAGCGCGGCAAAAATGCCGCTGTGTTTCCAGAGGTCGATGGTGTCCATGTTGGCACCGAGGCGGCGCCAACTCAGGTTGCCTTGGCGGAAACACGCAACCAGCATTGACATTGCAGTTTGAGTTTGCATGATTCGTTTTCCAGTTGCCAGGAGGGGGCATTGACCGCGAATTCAGGACGCTGTTTGCATGTTTTTTTCGTTGCGTATGGCAAGAAAATGGTGCATCGTGTGTGGTTAAAGGAAAAAAGCGTGCTATATTAGCGCAACTTTTCTATGGTAGAATGTCCTGGGACGGTGCAGGGTGTGCCGTTATGGGGGCATTCGAGAGTAAATAAAACTTAAAGAAGAAGAACAATGAGCAAAGCAATTAGCGTCAGTATTGCGAAGCGTGATGAGCTGGGCACAGCCAATGCCCGCCGCATTCGCCGTGCAGGAATGATTCCGGCAGTTGTCTATGGCCATGGCCAGGCAGCGCAGCCAATCGTGATTTCACCCGCAGAGGCGGCGAAAATCGTATTCCACAATGGTCTGGTTGAACTGGCATGCAGCTGCGGCGAGACCAAGACAGCCATCGTGAAGGAAGTCCAGCGTCATCCAATCAATCCTGGCATTCTCCACATTGACTTCCAGGAAGTCGCAATGGATGAGGTCATCACCAGCCTGGTTCCAATCATTCTGGAAGGCGAGGCTGCAGGCACCAAGCAGGGTGGCCAGCTTGAGCAGGTCATGATGGAAATCGAAGTCAAGTCCCTGCCGGCAAACATGCCTGATGAAATCAAGGTTGATGTGTCCAATCTGGAACTTGACAATGCAATACATGTGAAAGACCTGCCCATGCCAGAGGGCGTCACTCCCGCAGTTGATGATGAACTGGTGGTGTGCCATGTCCGTACAGTCAAGGCTGAGGTCGAGGAAGAGGCCGCTCCCGCCGAGGGCGAGGCAGCAGCAGCTGAAGCCGCGCCGGCCGAAGAGAAGAAATGATGAATTGCGGCAATACCACGTGGCATTGCCGATAAGTTTTCTGCAATGGAGTGCAATAGCGAAGGGACTGAAGCGCCAAAGGCCAGCTTGCTGATAGTTGGCCTTGGAAATCCAGGTTATGAATACGTCAATACGCGTCATAATGCAGGATTTTTGGTGGTGGATGCCCTGATGCAGAGTGCGGAGTTTGTGGAGAAGGCAGAATGGCAGCCGCTGGAAGGCGAGTTGTATAGGGTGCTTCTCAAAAGATGTGAAGGTGGACTGGGGCAGGAGTTGCTGGTCCTGAAGCCGATGACATACATGAATTCCAGTGGTCTAGCTGTTGCGCCTGTACTTGAGTGGGCTGCTCTAACTCCCAGCAGCCTGCTTGTGGTCAGCGATGACCTGGATATGCAGCTGGGGCGCCTTCGCCTTCGGGCAAAAGGCAGCAGCGGCGGGCATAACGGGCTGAAGTCCATTGCGGAATGCCTGGGCACGCAGGATTTTGCGCGGCTCAGGGTAGGTGTTGGGAGACCGCAGCCTGGCGACGAGGGCGTGATAGACTATGTCCTTGGCAGCTGGGCTTCCAGTGAGAAGGCACTTCTTGAACGTGTGCTGGACGAGGCGGTGGCGCGTTTGCGCACTTGCGTGGAACGCGGCATCGAGGGCTTCAGTGTGACGCTTGAGGAAGTCTCGCTGGACAAGACAATGCCTGATGAGGGCGCACCTTCGGGTGACGGCCTCGAAAGTAAGGAGACACAAAATTGAAGAAGTATGAAGTGGTGATCATTCTCGACCCACGCGTGGTCGAGGGCAATGGGGACGCCTTTTCGGATGCGTTCCAGGCGTCGATGAAGGAAATGGGTGGCAATGTCACACGCGTGAAGTTCTTTGAGCAGCGCACATTCGCTTATCCCATCAGGAAGCGCAAGACTGGTATCTACTGGGACTACGTTGTTGAGGCGGAAGGCACATTTGTTGCGGAGTTGAAGGACAAGTACCGCCTGAACCAGTCTGTTCTTCGCCTGGTGGTGTTCGAGTATGAGGACGGCCAGGACGACGATGTGTTCAACACACGCGAAGAGCATGACAAGCTCATCAAGGAAGACAACTTCCAGGATGCCTTTGATTTTGACGAGCGCCCCTACCGCGGCAGGGATTGAGCTTGTTTGAGTATCTGTCTTAATATCTGGAGGCGATCATGGCGGCCAGTTTCTGCAAAGTCGAATTAATGGGTACCTTGCTTTCGGCACCCACCATGTGCACCACACCCAATGGCGAAAATGTGTGCATTTTGCCGCTGGAGGTTGTGCAGCAGGTGGTGACGCCCTTTGGCAGGACTGTTGATGAGAGGCTGACAGTTGACATCGAGGCCGGTGAACGCCTGGCGCCGATTGTGCAATCGGGTCTGGCCGCAGGTCAGGTGCTGATGGTGGAAGGGCGTCTTCGCCAATACCCCTTGCAGCCCCGTGGCCGCAAGACCGTTGTTGCGGCGGAAAGCATCCAGATACTTGGTACGGAAGGTGCGCCCAGTCAGGATTATCCTGAAGGCGAGGCGTTGGACAATGACATGCTGGAAAACATGCAGCCCAACGATGGCGAGGCACTTCCCTACTGAAGATTGATGGTGGATAAGATGAAGATATGGCCGTTTTAAAGGCGGCTTGAACTTTCAAGGAGAGAAAATGAAGAATATGAAGCCCAGGCAGCATCGCCGCAGGGTGGTGCGCAAGAAGCAGTGCCGTTTGTGCGAAAACAAGATTTTCAACATTGACTTCAAGGACGTTGAGTTGCTGAAGCGTTTCCAGACCGAAGGCGGCAAGATTCTGCCCCGCCGTATCACTGGCAACTGCTTCAAGCATCAGAAGATGCTGGCAATCGCAGTCAAGCGCGCCCGTATTTTGGCATTGGTTCTGTAATTTCAACGAGATAGGAGATATATACGATGGCAGTACAACTTTTATTGCTTGAAGATGTTGCCGATCTCGGAAAAATCGGCGACCAGGTTCATGTGGCACCAGGTTATGCGAGGAACTATCTGCTTCCCCGCAAGCTGGCTACCCCAGTCACAAAGGGCGCATTGAAGGCTATTGAGAAGCGCAAGCTCCAGCTCCAGAAAGAGCATGAGGAGCGCGTTGCAGTGGCACAGGCAATGGCTGAGATGATGTCCAAGATCAGCCTGACCATTAAGGTCGCAGCCGGCGAAAATGACAAGCTGTATGGTTCAGTTGGCACACAGCAGATTGTGGAGGCCGCTGCCGCACAGGGTCTTGAACTGGACAAGAACAGCATCGTCCTGGCAGATGCCATCCGCGAGCTTGGTTCAGTTGACGTCCCAGTCAAGCTGCATGCCGAGGTCACTGGCACACTGAAGGTCATGGTGGTCCGCGAGGACGCATAATCCAGAGACGCTTCTGTTTAACGCAGAGACGCAAAGGCGCAGAGGCGCAGAGATTTTTTTACTATAGAGACAATTGCAAAACAACAGGTTAGGTAAGCCTTTTCCGCT
>JAFZZD010000441.1 GCA_017615955.1 Victivallales bacterium | reverse complement strand
GTGCGACGGCGAGGACGCCGTCGCTACTTCACTTCACCTGCAGGAGTTCGTTCCAGCGGGTGGTATAGCAGGGCGTCAGATGCTCCCTTTTCATCTGCCATGGGCGCTGGATGCCCTCGGCCAGGGTGAAGACCGTGCCTTTTCCCAGATAGTGGTTCACCGCGTCCACCGCCTGGTACAGCTTTGACTTGCGAGGCTCCTTTGTCTGGAACATGTCTAGCTGCCGTGGCGCGTCTGCCGCCTCCAGCCCAAAGAATATCACGCCGCTCTTCTTGTAGCGACGTCCTGGTATGAATATGCCGCGCAGCTTTGGCGACAAGGCAGCGATTATGCGGCCAGTGTCATCCAATGGCACATCAAACACCACGGTGGTGGAAGTGAAGCCGCCATCCAGTGCCTTGCTGCCATATTCGGGATACATGGAAAAATACACATTCGCACCAGAGGCGAACTGCCCTTCCTTGCGCAGCTTCTCCGCCGCCTTGGCCGCATAAGAAGCCACGGATTCAGCCAAGTCATCAAAGTCGGTGACAGGATGCCCAAAGGAACGGGAACAAGTGATGGACTTGGACAGCTCGTCAGGGTTATCCTCCTCAATGCACTTGATCCCCTGCAACTCCAGCACTGTGCGCTGCATCTGCACATTGAAGCGTCGGAGCATATCTACATCATTGCGCCGTGCCAAGTCCAACGCCGTACGTATTCCCAGGCGTTGCAGTTTGGGTGCCACCCTGCGACCCACGCCCCATACATCATCCACAGGCACCTTCGACAGCACCTCGCTCCTGTCTTCAGGCATCACGAAGACACCTGACGGCAGCTTCTTGCCGATGTGATTGGCAATCTTCGCCAGCGTCTTGGTGGGGGCAAAGCCAACTCCGCAAGGTATGCCAACCCACTGCAATATGGTGCTCCTTATCTGCCTGCCGAAGCCCTCCCAGTCCGCGCCATCAGGCAGCTGTGGATGTATGAAGGCCTCGTCTATGGAATACTGCTCGACCTTTGGAGAAAAATACCCCAGTGTCTCCATAACCCGCCTGGACAAATCGCCATACAACTCATAGTTGCTGGAGCGCAACACCAGTCCGTAGCCCTGGATATATGGGCGCAACTGGAAATACGGCGTCCCCATGGCAATGCCAAGTGCCTTGAACTCGTTGGAGCGACTTACACAGCACCCGTCATTGTTGGACAAGACAGCCACTGGCTTTCCTTCCAGCGAAGGGTCAAACACACGCTCGCAGGACACAAAGAAGTTGTTGCCATCCACCAGCCCAATCATAAGTCACTTTACGAACTGGTGCACCAGGGAGGTCACCACGCCGAAAACACGCAACTCCATCCCCTCGTTGAAATAGATTGGCTTGAATGCAGGATGGGCGGGTTCAAGCCACACGCGCGTCCCGTCCGTCCTGTAATATTTCACAGTGAATTCGTTGTTGACGCAGGCAATCACAATGACTCCGTCCGTGGGGGCAATGGAACGATCCACCACCAATATATCCCCTGCCCTGATGCCGGCGCCCTGCATGGAATCACCCGTCGCCTTGACAAAATACGTGGCTGCCGGCCTGTGCACCAGCAGCCTGTTCAGGTCAAGTGGACTTTCCACATATTGTTCAGCAGGTGACGGGAAACCGCAGGCTACCAGATCTGCCATTATGGGTGGATATTCCATAAGTGTTTTGTGATAAGTGGTCAGTGGAC
>JAFZZD010000440.1 GCA_017615955.1 Victivallales bacterium | reverse complement strand
CGTCGCTACTACGGCAACTGGTGACTGCACACAAGCAACTGTATTACTCCTGGCTCTCCTCTATTGAGAAGTCATCGAAGAAGATGGAGGCGTTTGCCCCCGTGCCAGCCATAGTCAGCATGAAGCCATTGGCCTCCTTCCACTTGCCTTTGCTGGGTGTGAACTTGAGCGTCAATTCGCTCCAGTCCAAAGTGGAGGGATATTCGCGCTTCACCAAGTCGGCTCCATTGAGTTTCTTGTCCTTGGTTGCCTGGAGGGCCAATGAGAACTTCTCATTCAGCTTCGTATGCCGTGCCTTGACCTTCAATGTGTATGTGCGGCCAGGCTTGATTGGGAAGGTGCTGGTGAAGCAGCCATTGGGCTTGTCATCCGTTTTCATCTCCAGGCATGGAGTGTTGTTCACGCCTTCCTTTGAGATGCGGAACCAAGTGTGCAATTCCTTGGACTGCCAGGTGCCCCACAGCCTGTCGCAGCTGTTCTTTATGGGATATATCTCCACTTTAGGGAAGCACACTATGCAGAAACGCCTGGCTGGGACGGATATCTCGAACTTGCCGTCCACAACCTGAACTTCCTTGTCATTGTACTCGCTGTAGGCGGTGAAGCTGTCCTTCATTAATGCGCTCATGTCGATGGTGGTCTTTGCGGCGCGGACATTCTTGTTCTGGAGGATTATGACATACTTGCCTTCCGGGCACTTGTAGTAAGTCACCCTCACATTCGGATCCGAACAGAGAATCTCCTTCTGCTCGTAGTACAGGCGGCATTCCGTCTCTGGCTTTCCCACGCCGTACCTTTCCAGAATGTCCCAGCACTTGAGCAGGGCATAGGATGAGATCCAGCTGTTGCAGGTCTCCACATCATGGACCATCATCATTCCAATCATGGCCTCGGTGTACTTTGGCTCTTTGCTGTAGGCGCGGTTTGCCTGAAGGATGGCTGGCAGGTGTATGACGCCCACCCCCAGCACATTCCGGTTAAATTCAGAGCGGTAAATGTCATCCGCCAATTCATCCACATAGCCGTATGGATTGCGTGCCAGCAGGCCATTGTGCTGCTCGCCTGGATACCAGTAGTCAATCATGCCATGCATGAATGGTATGAAGTCCCTTTGCGCGTGAACCATGAAGGTCTTGCCGTTCTGGTGGGCATACACCAAAGTGCGGCGCATGATTTCACGTGAATTGAGTACGCTGAACTTTCTTATGGTCCTGCCGAACTTGTCCTCAAAGCAGCAGCCATGAAGCCTGTTGCCGCACATTCCATCCCCCGCCAGGTCATAATACACCTGCCAGAACTTGCTTGCAAGTGGATGGGTGTAGAGTTTATGCTGGCTGTATAGCAGGTAATCACCAATGCAGCAGGATTCACAGAAGGGCTGCGACGTGCCGAACGTGGTCTTGTATTCCCCATTTCCCAGCGGCTTGCACTTGTTCATTATGTACTTGTATTCGCCAGGCACCTCAACATATTTCCGTATGTAGGCCGCCTCCGGGTCATTTGACGTCAACGAGCCAGTCGCCCCATAGATGGAAATGCTGTGCTCCGCCTTGTTCCTGTAAACGAGAGTGAAGTTGGGTTCCTCGCCAGGCATGTGCTGACAGGCACCCTGCCAATCCTTCTTTGAGCCGATGAGACCATACTTGCCGCCATCCAGCCTGACCAGCCTGTTCTCCTTTGGAAGCGGGCGAACTGGCGTTGCGATGAACAGAGCCGAATAGTCCGTGCCCTTTGGCATCTGCGTCTTCTGGTTGATCATCTCCACACGGCATTCTCCAGTTCCCTTGTCCGCAAAGAACACAGGTTTTGCCGCGTCATAGCGCCAATTGGCGTCGCTTTCCATCGTGTAGGCGAAGCCGCCCTTCTTCTCGGAGACGAACCACAGCATCTTCGTGGCGGCGCTGCCTCCCATCTTGGGATATTGGAATTCACGCTTCTGCTCCTTGGTCTCATCCAAGATAGGCATCATGAGGAACTGGTGGTTTTCAGGCGCCATCTGCCATTCCAGCTTCATGGAGGAAATTTCAGGGGAGCCGTCAATTGTCCAGTCGAACTTTATCATGCCGTCATACTCCACCTTGGTGGCGTATGAGATCTTGGCTTTGCCGATGGTGCCGGTGCCGTGGAATACAACATAGCGCACTTTTTTCTCCACTTTTCCCTTCTTCCACTTGGGCTCCTTGCCGTCGATGAGCAATTTTGGCGCCTTGTCAAGAAGTTGCCTATTGCCGTAGCAGGTGATTTTTTCTGGGAGTGGGCCGTCTCCAAAGAAGTACTGGCGGTTCCAGAGAGTCACCGTGCGCCCCTTGACAGCAAAGTCCTTCCACATTGGCGGCACCACGTCATCATCGCCAAAACCATTTCCTATCCAGGAATAGTCAGGCCTGTATGTCTTTGCGGATACCTTGCTTTCGCCGATGGAGGTGTTGACCGTGTATTCGCCCACCTGGTTGATGCCATCCAGGATGCGGCACATGTCGCCGCCTTCCTTGAATGTCCATATTCCATTCTGCTTTTTGCCGTCGGGCGCAATCACCTCGTACTTGACTTCAAGTTCGCCCTTCTTCAGCTTTTCTGCCAGTTTCTCATTCAGTGCCGCGAAGTCAAACTCCACTTCCAGGCGCTCGATCTTGTCATGCTTTCCAGTGCATACGCCATTGAGTTCCAGGGAATATTCCCTGATTTCAACGCCTGACTTGTCCTTCAGCAATGCAATGTACTGGTTCTCGATTTCCAGTGCGGTCAATGGCCTTGAATAGATTGCGAAGTCATCAACCGCCGTGGCCCATTTGTGCTCGTCGCCCCAGAACGGACTCTTTACGCCGATAAAGGACTTGGCATTGTTCTCTGCCTTGATGTCGTAGGTCTTCTCCACCTTTTGAGGATGTGCCACTTCGCTTATCTTCTTGCCGTTCACATAGAGGCAGACTGTCTTGTCATCCCAAGTGGCTGCCACCTGGAACCATTTGCCCTTGCGGAAGCCCTTGCAGTCCGCAGTGGTGCGGGCCAGCTGGCTGAAGCCGTGTGGCGGCTCGCTGCTCCACCACTCGAAGTAGATCTTGTCCTCGTACATGTAGAACTGGTAATAGACATTTCTGCCCGCGTTGTCGAACATGAGGTGCGCCAGCGCGATGTTTCCTCTGTTCTTGCCGTCGGTTGCCTTGTCCATGGGTGCATAGTCCATGCCAGCCGCCCACATGATGATAGTGCCCTTGTGCGGGTCCGCATTGCCTTCCACTGGGTAGCGCAGGTATTCTCCTGCCTCTGACTGGAAGGCCTGCTGCCCGTCAAAACCGACTATTCCGCGCAAACCCAGGTTCGCGTTTTTTATGTCGCCGATTGCGTACTTGTTACCTTTGGCAAAATCGGCGTTCACGGTCCTGGTGTCAAAAGTCACCAGAAATGTCAAGTCCTTGGCTGCGCACTTCTCCTCCAGTTTGCGCACTATGTATTCCTGGCTGAAAATGGCGCCTGCCATCAGGAACAGGCAAAACAGAGTTGTGACTTTGCTCTTCATGTACATTCCCCTTGGCTGATGTTATTTTTCCAAAATCCAGTTGTAGTAGGTGTGCTTGTTGACTTGCGCTTTCAGGGCAATCTCAAGCATGGACTCCACATGCCCGTCCGCAAAGCAGGCATTGTCGCAGTCGCCATGAGCAGGAAGCGCCCTATAGACATTGGCGTTTTGACTGCTGCTGTTGAGCAGCGACAGATGGAAATCCCAGTTGTTCACGCTGCCGTAGGCGAACTTCATCGCGCCGGAGCGTGAGGTCTCCGCCCAATACACCACATCGGAAGGACTGGGCATGCTCTCCAGCAGGAAATGCATGCAGCCAGGATAATACTTGTTGGATGTCTGGTTGTATGGCACACAGCGTGTCCAAGGGGCCTTGGAGCCGTATGGCGCAAGATGAAGGTTTGTGCCGTAGTCCGATGGAAATGAAATGTGGCTTGGGTCTGGTCTTGACGGGCAATGAAGTTGATTCGGCGGATAATGGCCCGCCTTGTTCGTGGAGAAGTCAGTGTAGTCAAAGCGTTCCATGTACGCGCCTTCAGAAAGCAGTTGGATCAATGCATTGCGGCACCAGTTGTTCTGTCCAGTGTTTTCGCCGAACAGGACAAAACCATAGCCGCCATAGTCGCCGGCATAGAGATTATGGCACATTCCCAGACCCTTTTCATTGTTGACGCAGGAAATGCTCCTTGCCTTCTCCCTGGCCTTTGCCAACGCTGGCAGCAGCATGGCTGCCAATATTGCGATGATTGCGATTACAACGAGCAATTCGATCAAAGTAAAGGTCTTTTTCATTCGTGTCTCCAATTTTGTCTTGGGTTATATATAACTTTTTGTAAATTCAGTCTATTGCCAATTGTAACAAAGATTTGGTGGCATTGCAATAGGCAATTTTGTTTTTTTCACAACCTACAGCATATATCCCACAGTCCACAGTCCACAGTTATTTGCAAGGATAGAACTTTTTTTGTTTTTGCGTAGTGCAAGATTTGCAAAAGGGCATATATTTCCCGCGTGTGTAATAATAATGAAAAACAGGAAGGAACAATGGAAGATTATTTGTGGGAGATTGCTCAGAACAATGAGGCCCGCCTGAAGGCTCTCATTGAAGAGGCGAATGTGACGAGGCCCATTGCCCTGGTGCTGGACAACAGGGGCATTTCGCCAGACAAGGTTTACGATTTTCTCAATCCGTCGCTGGAAAGCATAGGCAATCCGTTTCTGCTGCCTGGCACACGGGAGGCGTCGGAGCGGCTTTGGAAGGCTATCCACGATGGGCAGCGCATCATAATCCATGGCGACTATGACACGGACGGCATAACCGCTTCAGCGCTGCTGGCCTGGGTGCTAAGGCGCAATGGCGGCAAGGTGGAGTGCTATCTGCCCCACCGCATTGACGATGGATACGGGCTGACGCCTGAATCCATCACAAAGGCAAATGCCACTTCCAAGGACTTGCTGATCACCGTGGACTGCGGAATCACCAGCTACGAGGCAGTGGCCATGGCAAAGGAGATGGGGCTTGATTTGATTATCACGGACCATCATACTCCTGGTGCCGAGCCGTTGGAGGTTGTGGCCGTCGTGGATCCAAAACTGCCAGGTGCGCCAGCTGAAATCCAGGAAATGGCAGGCGTGGGCGTGGCGTTCAAGGTATGCCAGGCCTTCCTCAAATATGGCCATGAAATGAACTTCGGCGGCGAGGATACGGACTTGTCCCAGGGGCTTGACCTGGTGGCGCTGGGTACTGTGGCGGACATTGTGCCGCTGCTGCATGAAAACAGGGTGCTGGTGAAGCATGGACTCGCGATTCTGGCGCAGCAGAGGCGTCCTGGAATGCACGCCCTCTGTGAAATCGCCGGCGTGACGGATGAGATTTCAACGCCTGACATCACCTACAGGCTTGCTCCAAGAATCAATGCCACTGGCAGAATGGGGGATCCCACTGACAGTCTCCGCCTGCTGGAATCCTCCAGCATGGTGACCGCCTCGGAACT
>JAFZZD010000439.1 GCA_017615955.1 Victivallales bacterium | reverse complement strand
TGGCATCACGTTTCCAGCAGGATGAGAAACTGGCAATACTTGGTCCCAAAATCATCTACCCATTCAAGCCCCACTGCATACAGAGCGCAGGTGTCTCCTTCAACAGGGCGGGACGGGTTTCATTCCTTGGACGCGGCACGCCCAGGGACAATCCACGCTTCGCATCCTACGGCGAAAGAGAGGCTCTCATCAGCGCCTGCTGGCTCATGAGGACGGATTTGCGCAATTCCATCGGCATGCTGGACGAACTGTACCATCCAGTGCAATATGAAGACCTGGACCTGTGCATGAGGGCGCGTTTTGCAGGAATGAAGGTATGCTACACGCCTGATGTGGAAATCTACCACTTTGAGGGAATGACAACGGCCTCCGTGGGGCAGGCAGAATACGCCAGCAACATCGCCCGCAACTCCCTCAAATTCAAGCAGGCGTACAAGGACTACTTTCCGCAGCGCAAGGACCTGATTCCTGCGGAGCCAGGGGACTTTACCTGGCTGAAACGCCAAGAACTGCCCCTGACACCCGAACTGGACTTGAGCTACAACTGAATGACGCCACTGTGCCTGTTCTCGCAAAGGCAACCTGAGTGGGCGCCGCCTCGGCGCCCACATAAAAAACGGCGCCACATAAAAACTTATCAAGATTTCATATACAACAACAAACAACGGAGAATCAAGACAATGAATAAGATTGTGTTTCAATAGGATTTTAGTGTGGATGTCTGGTATGGCTTCAAGCGCCACCATTTCACAATTGAAGGCTGCGAGGCATGGATTGTAGAGCCGGAGTATCCTGCGCAGGATGGACGCTGGACCTGGTGCGCGCAGTGGGCGGAGGCATTCGTTCCCAGAGTGGGCACGGTGGCATACCTTGAGCATGGCTTCTATCATGGTCATGTGGATGTGCATCGCTTCCACGGCAGCCCCAAGGGAATGGAGATCATGTCCAAGTTCCAGGACATAGCCGTGGGACTTGGTCTTGCCAGCAAGGTCAGTCTCATTGGCTTAAGCTGGGGCGGCTTCTATTCACTGCGCTATGCGGAAACATATCCAGAAAGAGTGCGCTCAATTTACCTGGACGCACCAGTCTGCAACGCGGCAGATCCAGACCCATCGGCGGCAGACCGCATTGGGCAAATCTCCGAGCAGTGGGGCTTGACTGTGGAACAGCTCAAGACAAGCAAGCTGAATCCATTGAACAATGTCAAGGCTATCGCGGATGCCAAGATACCAGTGTTCGCAATAATCGGCGGCGCGGACAACGTGGTGCTGCCACCATTGAATTTCGACTTGCTGGAGGCAGAGTTCAAGAAGCTGGGCATTCCTGTCACGGAACTTCAGGACAAGGATATGGCATGCACATTAAAGAACGTGCAGCCAGGCAATGTATATGTGCTTCATAGACGCGCCTGGGCACACCATCCACATGGGCTGGACAATGTGACGCCGCTTATGCAGTTCCACTGGAATGTGTGCAATGCCTAATTAGTAGTTTCAACTAGCATAAGAGAAGATAACAATGCCAATTACTGAAATCCTAAAGCAAAATGCCGCACTCTACGGCAATGATGTGGCTCTGGTTGAGATCAACCCGCAGGAACTGGAGAAAAGGCATACTACTTGGAAGGAATATGCCCTTATCGAATCCAGTCCAATAGACACATTCCGTTCCGAGATTACCTGGGACGAGTTCAACCGCAAGTCCAACAGGCTAGCCAACCTGCTGCTTGCCCGTGGCATCAAGAAAGGCACGAAAATAGGCATATTGCTGATGAACTGCCTGGAATGGCTGCCCATTTACTTCGGCATACTCAAGAGCGGCGCAATGGCAGTGCCCCTGAATTTCAGATACACGTCGGACGAAATCAAGTACTGCCTGGAACTGGCGGATGTGGAAGTTCTCTTGTTCGGTCCTGAATTCGTGGGCAGAATGGAGGCTATCTGCGACAAGCTGCCCAATGTGAAGACCATGATGTATGTTGGCGAAGACTGCCCCACTTTCGCAGAGGCGTATGCAGCGTTGGTGCCCAAATTCCCCGACACGGAGCCAGACATACCGCTCACAGACGATGACGACGCGGCAATCTACTTCTCGTCAGGCACAACCGGCTTCCCCAAGGCGATAGTCCACAGGCATCTGAGCCTGATGCATTCCTGCCGTGTGGAACAGAACCACCATGGCCAGACAAGGGAGGACACATTCCTCTGCATTCCGCCGCTGTACCACACAGGCGCGAAAATGCACTGGTTCGGCAGTTTCCTGGTGGGAAGCAAGGCTGTGTTGCTGAAAGGCATCAAGCCGGAATGGATCATCCGCACGGTCTCCGAGGAGCACTGCACGATTGTGTGGCTGCTGGTTCCATGGGCGCAGGACATACTGGACGCCATCGAGCGGGGCGAAATCAATCTTTCGGAATACCATCTGGAGCAGTGGAGGCTGATGCACATAGGTGCGCAGCCAGTTCCCCCCAGCCTCATCAAGCGCTGGAAGTCAGTGTTCCCCAATCACCAGTACGACACCAACTACGGCCTCAGCGAATCCATAGGGCCAGGCGCGGTGCACCTG
>JAFZZD010000438.1 GCA_017615955.1 Victivallales bacterium | reverse complement strand
TGCATTATCATCCCTGGCATGCCAGTCTTGCGCTGCGTGTAGCTTAACGGCGCGTGGACATAGTCTATGTATGGCGACTTTGCGACTTCCAGGAAGGCATTGTGGCCGACTATCTGCAGGGGCCTCCAGCTTCCTGGCAGCAGCTGGGCGACATAGCCGAAATACGCGCTCATAAGCCAATTGCCTTCGCTTTGCTCCTTTGCGAACTTGGCGAAGTGGATGATTGCCTCCGCGAGGGCGGCGCCTCTGTATTCAAACCAGTCCATCACCTGCCTGTCCTTTTCAGGGTCAAGGAAAATGCCGATGCTGCCCTTGCGTGGCCGCTCGGGGTCTGGCAACTGCGCCGTGTCAAAAGTGACTCCTGGCGTTTTCCAGGCTTTCGCGAGGGCGTCGTCAGTGCCGTATTTTCTGCGCAGCGCGGCGCGGAAGGCATCCAGATCCGCCTTGCTGAAGCCTGCGTGCGAGGTCTTGTAGTTGGAATCCTCGCTGCCCCAGAACCATTCGCCGTTTATGTTCTCCGCAAATGACATCCCCCATACCCTGTCCGCGAAATTCCCCGCCTTGATGTGGTCGATAAGCGCCTTGAGCGGGACTTCCGCATCCTTCAGCCACTTTTTAGAGGAGAGCGCCTGCTTGTCCAGGTCCTTGAATCTTCCGCCCGTGCCATAGTGCCTGGCCGTGTCGTCTGGATTTCTGTCAAGCCACCATTCGGGCATATATGCGTACACCTGGACTGCGAACACCGCGTTTGGCACTGCGGAGAGCAGCTGCGCGACCATTTCGTCGAATTTGCTGAAGTCGTAAGTGCCGTCCTGCTTCCAGAAGTTGCGGAACGATGCGGAGATGCGGTATGCCTGGAAGCCAGCCTGTGGCGTGAAAATCCAGTCGCTGGAATGGTCGCTCCCCATGTCGTTTGACGCATGCCAGAAAATCGGATTGATGAGCTCGTCTCCGAATTGGAGCATGATTCTTGGCGAGTTAACAAAGCGGGCCTTCTTCAGCGGCTTACGCTGGACGGCGGTGTTGTCGATGCGCATGAGTTCAGGGTCTCCCTGCATTTCAATCAGGGCATCAGAAAGATGCACGCCATAGAGACCGAAGTCGGCGTATGGCACAGGATAGGCGATTTCCACCACGGCTCCAGGCTTCCAGCTCTTCCTGTCCGTCTTGATTGGAATCGGAGTGCTGTGCTGTCTGCCCTGTCCGTCAATGGGTTTGACAAGGAAGCCCAGCCTGTCAGGCACGCTTACAGGCATTTCCCTGATGCGCACTTTCATTCTGCCAGGCTGCAGCTCCAGCGCCTCCAGTATTCCGCGTCTGCCAGCGAACTTGAATGTCATCCTTCCAGTCCATGGCGGCACTTCGCTGGCCTTGCCAAGTATGACGACTGGCTTGGCGATGTCCTTTGGCAGTGCATTGTCGATGTTGCTGTCTGGGTCGCAAGTCCATTTCTCATCCGTGTCGGCATAGATTTCCCCGCCCTTAGTGCGGATGTAGATGTTTCCGAAGAAGCCGCCCCAGGAGGAATCGTTGTGGACGCTGCACAAGATGCGGTTTCTGCCTGGCTTGAGCAGGTTCGCGATCTCGTATCTTGCGGTTTCGCGCCATCTGCTAGTCCTGACCAGATAGGTCCCGTTCACGTAAGTGTAGCACCTGTCATCGCCGCCCACCGCCATGACGGCATACTCTGGGGCCTCGTCCAGGTCGATTATGCGCTGGAACCAGACGCGCCTGTTCATGGGGCCCGGCTCCTTCTGGGACCATATCCAGTTCCCGCGCCAGGAGAGGCTTGATGTAAACGGCCTGGTGTATTCAATTTGCTGCACTACTGGAAAACCCTCGCCTGCCTCGGTCATCACGGCATTTGCGTAGATCATCATCTCAGGCGCGGCGAATTCAATGGAAGGCTGCTTTTCGTCAATGCTGACCGAGGCGTCAGGAATGAGATTCATGTCGCAGTCGTAGAAACGCAGAAGCACCTTGCCTGCCTTCGACCCCTTCCAGAAGAGACGGCATTTGGCCCTTGGCATAAGCAGGGCAAGGCGGGTTTCCAGTCCAGGCGCCATTTTGGCGGCGAAGGGCAGGCGGTTGCTTATGGACGATGTGGCGTAATCCCTGATTCCTATTGTGCATTTTCCGCCTTGCCAATATAATTGCCAGTTTGTGGCAGTGCCTTGCCAGTCCTTCAGCGCCGAGCAGTCATAGACATAGGTGTGGTACTCTCCGTC
>JAFZZD010000437.1 GCA_017615955.1 Victivallales bacterium | reverse complement strand
TATTCCTGGATGGTTTCGCGGATGATGTTGTTCATTTCATCCAGAAGCACCTCTTTTACCTTGGGGTAGCTGGTGCAGATTGAGCATATCTTCCTCGCCTGCCTGACCAGGCCAGGGCCATTCTCCAGCTGGACGGCGCTACCTTCGCCATTGACCTTGCGTAGAAAGGCATTGATTTTCTTCTGGGTTTTCGAGTTTGGGTTGGCTGTCCTGCCTGTTTTCAGAAAGTGAAATGCCAGCCATGTAATGCCAATCTTCTCCGCCAACTGCGCTTCGCTGAGGCATAGTTCCCTTTGGCATTTGTCAAGTTCATCTAGCAGTTCCTGTGTGGGTGTGTACCTTTTTTTCATTGCGGTTTCTCTCCTTTAAATTGTTAAAAGATAGTTGTTTTTCATATCAATTAACGATAAAATATATAGAATATTGTAATCATATAGTGTAAAAAGACGAAAAATCTTTTTTTGTGCGGCAGATTTGCAAAGAAATGGGCATTTGATATATTGGACAAACGTAGCAAGGAGAAAACAAACGATGATTGAACCATTGAAGATAATCGGGCATTTCTATCCAGAGGACACGCCATTGAGGCGTCTTTTACTGAAGCACAGCAGCCAGGTAAGGGACAAGGCATTTGCAATATTGAAGGGTGTGCCAAATCTTGAGCTGGACCTGGACATTGTCCGCAATGGAGCCATGCTGCATGACATCGGCATAGTCAAGTGCCATGCGCCCAAGATACTGTGCATGGGGGACAGACCGTATATTTCACATGGGATGTGCGGTGCGGAGATGCTGCGGGCATACGGCGCGCAGAATGGACTTGACATGGAGGCATACGCCCGCATCTGCGAGCGACATACAGGCAGCGGCATCACGGCGCAGGAAGTCATTAACAGCAAGATGCCCATTCCCGCCAAGGACTATCTTCCTGAAACACTGGAGGAGAAGCTGGTGTGCCTGGCGGACAAGTTTTTCTCCAAGTCAGGGGACATGCTGGAGGAAAGCCCAGAGCAGGTGCGAGCCGAACTGTCCCGCTTCGGTGAGGGCAGCCTTTCCCGCTTCAATGCGATGATGGAGCTGTTCGGGCTTTGAAAAGCTTGTTTTTGATGAAATCTGATTATATTACTGCATTTAACACTGGTTTTGTATTCTCAAAATCATAAAAATGTGAGGAAGATTTATGTCACAGCAATTGTTGCTGGGCGATGAAGCATTTGCCCAGGGTGTATTGGATGCAGGTCTTTCAGGGTGCTATGCATATCCTGGAACGCCCTCCACTGAAATCATGGAATATATGCAGGGTTCTGCGGAGGCTGCGGAGCGAGGCGTGCACCGTGAATGGTCCAGCAACGAGAAAGTTGCCATGGAAGAGGCGCTGGGCATGTCCTTTGCAGGAAAGCGCGCCATCGTTTGCATGAAGCACGTTGGTTTGAATGTGGCGGCGGACAGTTTTGTGAACTCGGCGGTCACAGGCGTGCGCGGCGGCCTGATTGTGACTTCGGCGGACGATCCGTCAATGCACAGCTCCCAGAACGAGCAGGATTCCAGATACTACGCGCAGTTCGCCATGATGCCCTGCCTGGAACCCTCCTCCCAGCAGGAGGCATACAACATGGCCCGTTATGCGTTTGAGTTGTCTGAGAAGTTTGAGACGCCGATTCTGATGCGCCTTACCACCCGTCTTTCACATTCCCGTGCCAACATACAGCGCGGCGAAGTGATACAGGCGCAACCAGTGGCGGAGAAGGAAGGCGACCGCCGCTTCGTGCTGCTGCCCGCCATCGCGCAACGCAACTACGTCCGCCTCTGCGCCAAGCAGGCTGATTTCCTGGCCGCCAGCGAGAACAGTCCCTTCAACAAACTGATTCCTGGCACGGACAAGAGCTACGGCATTGTCGCTTCCGGCATAGGCTACAACTACGTGATGGAGGCATTCGGCGGAAAATGCCCATACTCCATACTCAAGGTCTCGCAATACCCGCTGCCCAAGAAACAACTGGCACAGCTGATGGACAGCTGCGACAAGGTGATGATGGTGGAGGAGGGAATGCCTTTCATCGAGCAGCAGTTGCTGGGTGCACTGGGCAATCCAAAGGTGCTGGGACGCCTGAGCGGCGCACTGCCCCGCACTGGCGAGTTGAACCCATTTGTGGTTGCAAAGGCATTTGGCCTGCCGCTGCCTGAACTGCGTGCTGTGCCAGATCTGGTGAAGGCGCGTCCTCCGCGTCTGTGCGACGGCTGCCCACACGCCGATACCTACAAGGCAATCAAGGAGGCCATTGCCGACAAGCCGTCCGCACGCGTATTCGGCGACATTGGCTGCTACACGCTGGGCGCTCTGCCGCCCTACAACGCAATTTCATCCTGCGTTGACATGGGCGCATCCATCTCCATGGCGAAAGGTGCAGCGGACGCGGGCATTTCACCTGCGCTGGCGGTCATCGGCGATTCCACATTCACTCATTCGGGAATGACGGGCATTCTTGATGCAGCCTGGGAGAATGCGCCCATCACGGTGATGATCCTTGACAATGGCACCACTGGCATGACTGGCGGGCAGAACTCCATCGGCGCAGGCCGCGTGGAGGACATCTGCGCCGGCCTGGGCGTCAAGCCGGAGCATATCCGCGTCATCACGCCTCTGCCAAAGAACCACGAGGAAAACGTGGCAATCCTCAAGGAGGAAATGGCGTTCGCAGGTCTCTCCGTGATAATCTCACGCCGTGAATGCATACAGACATTGCGCAGGAAGAAGTGATTCAACAAGAAGGTGGAAGCAATATGAAAAACGACATAATACTCGCAGGCGTAGGCGGCCAGGGCATTCTTACAATTGCGGCGATCATCGGCAAGGCCGCGATGAAGCTGGGTCTGAATGTGAAGCAGTCAGAGGTTCATGGAATGTCCCAGCGCGGCGGCGCGGTGCTGGCGCATTTGAGGCTGTCCAGCGACGGCATCTACTCTGACTTGATTGCGGATGGTACGGCGGACGTCATCATCGCAGTGGAACCCATGGAGGCGTTGCGCCACATCAAAGGGCTTTCCCCGAAGGGCGTCATCATCGCCAACAGCAAGCCAGTGAAGAACATCGGCGACTATCCAGAGACGCAGGATGTTGTTGATGCGGTGAAGGCAGTGCCAAACAGCGTCGTCATCGATGCGGACGGCATTGCAGCCAGCCTCGGCAACCCACGTGCCATGAACACGGTGCTTTTGGGCGCGATCTCACACTTCCTGGCACTGGACAGCGACCTGCTCAGGGATGTTGTGGCGGAGAACTTCGCCCGCAAGGGACAGGCCATCGTGGACATGAACCTTAAGGCTTTTGACGCAGGTCGCGCCGCCGTTAAGTAACGATGTGGGCGCCGAGGCGGTAATGTGGGCGCCGAGGCGGCGCCCACTCAAGTTGCCTTAGCGGAAACACGCAACCAGCATCGACAAAGTTGCTTGAGGTTGCACGATTTGGTTTCCAGAGGCCGGGGGCATCCAAGGGCGCTAGGTGCGCGGAGCGACAGCTCCGCGATAAAAAACATGAAAAACGAAGTCAGGGAAAAGTTCATAGCCCGTTTCGGGCGGGAGCCAAGTTGCATTGGCTGTGCGCCAGGGCGGCTGGAGATATTGGGCAACCACACCGACTACAACCAGGGCATGGTGCTGAGCGTCGCTGTGGACAGGTACATCCTCTTTGCCGCAGCGCCCACAAAAGGTACGCTGTGCACGCTGGCGGACGCGGACTTTGGCGAGGACAAGCAATTTGACATCGGGAACTTTGGCCCTCATGTCAAGGGTGACTGGTCTGGCTATGTGAAGGGCATGGTTCTTGCCTTGCGCAAGCGGGGCGTGGAGGTGCCAGCGTTCAATGCAGTGCTACGCGGCAACGTGCCGCTGTCTGCCGGCATGAGCAGTTCCGCCACGCTGGAGATGTCAGTGGGCCTGGCATTATGCAGTCTGGCTGGCAAGGAATTGCCATGGCTGGAGATGGCGAAGGCAGGCCAGGAATGCGAGAATACCTACATCGGCGCAAATACAGGCTTGCTTGACCAGTTCAGTTCACTGCGGGGCAAGGCGGACTGCCTGATATATTCCGACTTCAGGACGCTGGAGACAAGCACCATCGCCATGCCCGCCGGATATGCCTTCGTGGTGATCAACAGCATGGTGAAGCATTTTCTCACCAACGAGTACAATGACAGGCGCGTTGGCTGCCAGAAGGCGCTGGAGCATATTGCGAAGCGCATTCCAGGCGTCAAGGCTCTGCGGGATGTTTCTATGGCGCAATTGGAGGAATGTGCCTCTGGCCTGGATGCAGTTTCGTATGGCTGCGCCAAGCACGTGGTGGGCGAGATTGAGCGTGTGGCTGCGGGCATTGCCTGCTTGAATTCGGGCGATATTGCCGATTTCGGGCAATTGATGTTCCAGTCCCACGAGAGTTCCAGACTCAACTTCAAGAACAGCTGCGATGAACTGGACGAAATTGTGGCGCTTGCCAAGGCGAATCCGCTTTGCCTGGGTGCGCGGCTCAGCGGCGGCGGCTTCGGCGGCATTTCCGTGCATTTGGTGAAGGCAGGGGATGCCAATGCATACGCACAGGAAATTGTGGAGCAATATAGGCGGAAAACTGGCGCGACTTTGCAGGATATAATATGCGTGCCGTCTGACGGCGCGGCTTTAATCTAAGGACAACGAATCTATGTTTGACAATCTTACAGGCAAATTCCAGGGCATTTTCAGGAAACTCACAGGACGCAGCGTCCTTACTGAAAGCAATATACGCGCTTCAATGGAGGAGATACGCAATGCCCTGCTGGAAGCGGATGTGAACTACGAGGTCGCCACGGACTTTGTGAACAAATGCTCGCAGGAATGCCTGGGAGAGCAAGTGCTGCGCAATGTGGAGCCAGGCCAGCAGGTGGTGAAAGTCGTCTATGACAAGCTGGTGGCATTGCTGGGCGAGAACAGCGCGGGCCTTGAGCTTGACAAAGGCGAGCCAGCCATAATCATGCTGTGCGGTCTCCACGGCAGCGGCAAGACCACCACCAGCGCCAAGCTGGCGAAGTACCTGAAGGACAAGACACACAAGAAGGTGCTGCTTGTTGGATGCGACGTGTATAGGCCTGCCGCAATAGACCAGCTGGAGTTGCTGGGCAAGGACCTGGGTGTGCGCGTGTATGCGGACCGCGAGGAGAAGGACGTTCCCAAGCTGGCCAAGAAGGCATTGGACTATGCCCGCGAGAATGGAATTGACGCGGTCATTCTGGATACGGCTGGCAGATTGCAGATAGACGAGGAACTGGTGCAGGAACTGGTGCGCGTCAAAAAGCAGGTGGAACCACACGAAATACTGCTGGTGGGCGATGCGGCATTGGGACAGGAAGCCGTCTCCGTTGCCCGTCATTTCAATGACGCCCTGGGCATTACTGGCATTATCCTCACCAAACTGGACGGCGATGCCCGCGGCGGCGCGGCGCTATCCATGCACCAGGTCACCGGCAAGCCCATCAAGTTCCTGACCGTCGGCGAGAAGCCCAATGACCTGGAGGTGTTCCATCCTGACAGAATGGCTGGCCGCATCCTGGGCATGGGCGACATCCTTTCCCTCTACGAAAGGGCGGCAGAATCCATCAAGGAAGAAGAAGCAAAGGAACTGGAGGAGCGCATAAAGAAGAAGACCTTCGGCTTCGATGACTTCAAGGATCAGATCAAGCGTATGCGCAGCATGGGCGGTCTTACAAAGCTGCTGGGCATGCTTCCTGGAATGCCTGCCTTGCCACCAGAGGCGTTGGACGAGAAGATGTTCAACCGCATGGAAGGCATCATCAACAGCATGACCCCATACGAGCGCAGGAATCCAGATAGCATCGGCCAGTCCAGGCGCATGAGAATATCCAAGGGCTGCGCAGTGCCCATCAAGGAAATCAATGACCTGATCAAGCAGTTCCAGCAGATGCGCACCTTCATGAGCAAGATGGCCAATGGCGGCTTTGGCGGGCTGGGCAACCTGTTTGGTGGAGGCGGTCTTGGCGGTCTTGGCAACCTGTTTGGCGGAGGCG
>JAFZZD010000436.1 GCA_017615955.1 Victivallales bacterium | reverse complement strand
TTGCGATTCACCATGAATTCCACATCACCATCTATGATGACAGGCAATGCCTCACGCCCCAGCTGAAGCATCAGATCACTGAAGATATTCAGCATTATATCGCGAGAGTAGCGCTCCTTCAGAAAATCTGGCATGGTAAGTATCACGCGTCCCTTTCCAAATCTGCTGACCAGCACCAGCGGGTCCTTGTTGTCATCCGCGGTGAATACGGCTGTTTCGGTTTCCTTAAGGGGCCTTGCTCTGGTGTACGCAAATGGCAGACGCTCCGTGAGCAACTTTCCAGAGAAGCGGCTGTAGCTTGTCTTTGCCTTTCGCCTTTCGCCAGTAATCTCCGCGCCAAAGAAGCCTTTCGGGAACTTTGCCACCACATTATCCACTTGTTTCCAGTTCACGGCAAGATTGCCGCCCTGCCTGACGTATGCCACCAGCTTATTGGCAAAGTCCTGGTCTATCGGCACATCACCGCAGAAAAATATGCTGGGATAGGAGTTCAAGGTCTGCTGAGATGCGTTGTTGGTAATCACATCGAAAACATCGCCGTGCCGCGAGGTGCGGAAACCTCTGTTGTACCATATTTTTTCGGATTGGGGGAACAGGCTGTTCATTGTGGCATGCATCATCAAATCCCCCTCCGTGTTTTCGAACATGCCCCAGGGCATCAGATGGTAGTTGGAGAAATGTCCATGGTGCAAATCCCACATTATGGCCACTGGCGTAAAGACGCATCCCCTGTCCTCACGGCATACTATGTTGTCATAGAAATTTGACATCATTTCACCCATTGGGGAGAGGTGCCATTTTTTATCCCTCAGGTTCACTGCCAAGGGGTCTTCTTTGTCAATGGTCTTGTAGTCATAGAGGGAGTACATTATGCAATGGCCGCTTTCGTCAAAGAAGGTATTGACACCGCATAGGTATGAATACACGAAGCAGCGGTACCAATCCAGATGGTGAACGCCATACATGGGCCCCTCCATGCGATAGACGCGTAAATTGGCTTCCTTGCGGGAATGCTGGATGAGATGTGATCTGGTTTTGGGGAACAGAGCCCACCTGTAGTCGTTATGGGTATAGTGCCTGTAGGCGTTCTCCCATCCGGGGAATACGATGTGGTCTTCATGGGTGGTGAGATAGGTCCTGAAGGGTCTGCCATATTGGCGGGCCGCGCCTCTGGACACTGCATTGCTGAAGGGCATGCACAAGGTCTTCGGCCCGCATTCGTTGCCCGCCATCCTGAAGCCAAAGCTAAGATATATGTGGTCAGTAAAAGTTGCGGAGATTGGAGAGCGGAATGGCTGGAATTCAGGGTAGAACACTGCCCAGTCTCTGATAAACGTGCGCCTTTTGTCAAATGCCGCTTTTTTCAATGCCTCATATGCCTCGGTTTTGTTTGTCGGCTTTTCGCCTGTAAGTCCCATTATCATTGGAAAGCCGCCAGAAGGCCCCACGGATTCGTTTTCATCCAAGGCAAGAAGTCTATGGCCGTATTTTTCAATGAATTCCCTGCGGGCTTCCTGGCTAATCTGCAAGTCAGACCCCGTGGTGTAGTAACTTCCCTCTGTTGTGTAGTAAATGGGCGCATTCGTATTGCGCAGTATGTAGCCGCAGATGCCTTTGTCATCCGCCAGAAGCTTTTCCAGTGTGTGCAGCTTGTCCCTGCCGCCTCTGTCGTAATCCCATCCGTGGACATTGTATGCGGCGTCGCGGAAAATAGGCAGGGTATTCTTCCTGCCAGGCACACTGAAATCAGAGTCCCTGGGCATGAAAGTGAAGTGGAAATCCTTGCCGCTCTGCTCGAACACATAGGGCTTCCAAAGAGGGGATACCTTCCAGGATTCTATGCCACTGTTCAGAGACATGGCAGGCAACTTGCCGTATTCGGAATACATGCTTTCGTTTGTGGCGGCTTCCTGGCTCAG
>JAFZZD010000045.1 GCA_017615955.1 Victivallales bacterium | reverse complement strand
GAAGTTGAACAACGATTTCCAGTGCTTCAGAGAACAGATTCGCTCCAGTTTTCCCTCACAGCTGGATGGATTCGACAGGCTGGTCAAGGCACTGCCTGATTTCGCCTCCATCACGGACAGGGAAGACAGCTTCTCGGCACGAGCCATGCTTGAACATGAAATCAGCGACCCGCTCCTCAGGGAAATGCTGCTCTGTCCAGTCATGTTCTATGGCAATCCACTGCCGCAGGACATGAGCTATGGTCAATTCGCAATAATGTTCCGCAGCATTTTCATGGAGGGAATGTCACGCCCTCTTGGCGGCATGAAGTCAGTGGTTAAGCTGTTGGTCTCCCGTTTCATATCCATGGGCGGCGAACTCTCACTGTGCAATGGCATCAGGCAAATCAACTGCAAGGACGGATGCATGCAATCCGTCATGGACAAGCACGGCGATGTGCACACAGCCAACTTCTACATATCAAATATCGGCTCACTGGAAACTGAAATGCTCTGCCAGGACGAACACATCCTTCCCCGCACTGTGCGTCCAGGAAGCATGGCGTTTCTTGAGGCGATCATCGACTTGGATTGCAAAGCCTCGTCCCTGGGCATTGACCAGACCGTAATCTTCAGAAGCAGCCAGAACAAGTTGTTCTTCGGCATACCAAAAGATGACCTGGACTGCGCCAGCCATATCATTTGCTTTCCTGGCAACTTTGAGAAATGCTCTTCCATTGAAGAAGCCAGTTCACTGCGCATAACGGTGCCAGCCTCCGCAGAACGATGGTTCCAGAAGCACACACAGGAATATGCGAATGCAAAACAAGCCGCACTCAACAAACTGGAAAACCTGGCAATGGAAATATTCCCTGCGCTAAAAGGGCATATCATCGGAAACGAACTGTTCACGCCCTGCACGATAAAACGCTTCACAGGACATATAAACGGCGCCGTCTATGGCTCGCCAGACAAGCTCCGCAGCGGAAACACACTTATGAAAAACCTGCTTCTCTGCGGCACTGATCAGGGCCTGCTTGGCATCGTAGGCTCACTTACCAGCGGCATAATAACCGCCAACAGCTGCCTCGTCAAATAGCTGTTGCGCCCATCGCAGGGGTCATCCAGACTGCTCAGCATTTCATCCAGATGCAGATGGTATTCTCCTTGCCAAAGGGCTTGCCTGCGGAGGCATAGTCTATAAGGCGCTCGCCATGACGGTTCATTACTGAACAAAGGCATCCTTCGGGTATATCGGCACTGTCAAAGTCCACGTCTCTCAACTTGGTTCCCACTGTTGTAAAACGCCTGTCCTGAACCATGACCAGGGGACCGCACTTAATGTTTTCATACTCAATTCCATTTTCAGCAGTCACACCTTCGCCACTCTCCCCGCCGCCAAGGCGGATTACGAAGTCATCCACTCTCTTCCATTTCTTCTCCAGCACAAAATAACGCTTCTTTTCTTCTCGAACTGCTTCATCGTTGAGAAAAACCTCATATCCGTATGCGTTCCAGCCTGGGATCCGCAATGCAATGCCGAATTTCTCCTCTCGATCCAAGCGCAGGTTAAGATGTATGTTCCATGCGCTGGGGAAACCACCTGAAATCTTGATTTTACCAGTCTGGCCCGTTGGCGTCTTGAAATCAATATCCGCGTTCTCGTAGAAATTGATGTACAAGACGCCTGACTTCACATACGCAGCCGCATACGCAGACATTGCCAGCGCCTCGGGTCCCTGGGCCAGGCAGCAGTCATGCCCGTCAAAAGGCGTCTTGAAGCAGTAGCCTATCTGATCGAATGAAGGAATCTTGCAGGATATTCCCGCCAGAGGCGTGGGATTAACATGTATCCAGCTGGCACCGTCCGTATTCACTGCGCCAAGAATGCCATTGTACAGGCTTTTTTCCATTTCATCGGCGACCGTGCCGTCCCCAGTCAGGCGCAACACGCATTCGCAATAAAGGAGCCAGGTCGTTGTGACGCAGGTCTCGCCAAAGGAGCCGCAGTCTTTCTCGAACTGGCGAAATGCCGTGTCATTCCAGAATTCACCGTATTTGTCCTTTGAGCCGCCAACGCCAGTGACAATGATTTCCCGATCCCGTACCGCCTTGTAAAATTCCAGCACTGCATCTAGATACTCTGGTTCCTGCACTTCCATGTACAATTCCGCCAGCCCCTGGAAGCAGCTCATCATCTCGTAGGCCTTGCCATTGCCCAGCTCGCAGGGCGGCACACCCGCCCGCACCGCCTGGAATATGTTGTGCTTCTTGGAACAGCCGCGATTGGCAATCCACCGCGCATAGTCCAGGAACTTCTTTTCGCCTGTGATGCGCCAGGTCTCGACAACAGCGTCAAGTATGGATGAAGAGGCAAGCCCCTCGTGGCACCCCGTATCCAGAATGTCCTTCGCATCCGGCCCCACCTGCGTCATCAAATGCTCAAGGACACGCCCGCAAGCCTGTGCTATCCTCTTGTCCTGCTCTATGAAGTTGTAATATCTGCACAATGCCAGCAGCACATACTTGCGCCCCCATATATCCCATCCGTCAGTCTGCTTTTCGTAGGGATATGAACTGATGCATCCGTCCTCCGTCTGTGTGGAAAGCATGTCCGCCACAGTGCCCTTGATTATTGCCAGCAATTCAGCATCTGGATTGCCGCACCAGCTAAGTATGGCGGAACGTACTATCTTGCCCCAGAACTCGCAACGCCAGGCATTGTCCTTCTCATAGCGGAAACGGAACGGGTCCACCAAATGCACATAGTCAATCTTTTTGAGGCGGTTGGCAATGCTCAATTCAAGCATCTTTCCCAATGGCCCCGACTGCCTGACTTTTCCTGGTCCAAGATGTTTCAATAATGATAATTTTGTCATTGCTGTTTTCTGCATTTATTGTTTGTTATTTCAACAGGGCATAATTGAAAACCTGGAAGCTGCGCGGCTCGTCCAGATGTATCTCAAGCGACGCCAATTCCCTGCCAGTGAACTGACGACTTTCCCCGCTGAATAACTCCACCTTGTAAATGCCCTCTGGCTTCAATCCATACAAGTTCAGGCGGAAATCAGCCGCCGTGCTCTGTTTGCGACGGAAGACTATCACCATGCCGCAATCCTTTGCAGGATTGTGCATTTGCTGTCCATTCCATTGCGTCCAGTCATCCTCTGGTACATTGCCTTGTGGATATACATCCCCTTCCAGATGCATGTCCCGCAACATCAGCCCCCATTGAAGGATTTTGCGGTGCATCTCATAATCATGGTCTGGCTTGGGTTCGCGCCCATTGAACTGCCATATCTTGCAGCCAAAGCCGCCGCCCAGCCCGCTGAAGGCGTGGTACGGGTCATCCACGCCCCAGTTCAAAGTGCCATGCAAGGGCATCCAGTCATCCAGGTAGCGGTTTTCCAATTGCACGCACTCTTCCTCGTAGGGAAGATAGCAGGCGAAATCGCTCTGGCACAATGGGAATGCCATGGAGGCCGTCTTGTAGTCCAGGCGTCGCCCGCCGCTGGCGCAGTTGTCAATGAACATATCTGGGAAGCGCTTGCGCAAAGCCTCCCAATATAGATAGCAGCCCTCCACGAACTTCATTTCCGTGACGCCGATGCGGTCAGGCTCGTCCCCCTGCGCCCAATGAAAATCGGTTTCCATATTGAAATCCTCCCGATAGTCATCAATGCCCTCCCTTTCCATAATGCCGCTGATGGTGTCGAACAAATACTGCCTGGCCTCTGGAATGCCTATGTTAAGCAGGAAATTGACATCCTTGCCATCGGAGAATGTCTTCCAGTCCCCCAGCAGCCATTCGGGGTGCTCTTTCAGCACGGTGCTTCCTGAAGCGGAATGGACACGCAATGCCTCAAACCAGACCAGCAACCTCATTCCCGCCTTATGTGCAGCATCCGCAATCGGACGCAGACCATTTGGATGCGCCCAGGTATTGAAGTCCCAGGAACCTACTCTACGCGCCCATCCATCATCATAACTATCCCCTTCCAGAAAATGCGGGCAAGGTCCAGGTGCCCCCATCCATCCCGCGTCTATCCACACCTCCTCGTATGGAAGCTGTTTTTGCTGCGCCACCTTTATGCGCCCAAGCTGCTTGTCAGTCTCAAGGCCGCCCCAGAAAGCAAGGCAGAGTGGCGGCTTTATGAGTTCGCCCTTGCTGTTCCTTGGCGCATGATGGGCAATCATGAAGCGACGGAACTCATTCTGCCCGTCACGGATGCTTTTCCCATCGCGGAAATAAAGGAGTATGCCTGGCTGCATAAGCCGTTCGCCAGGATGCATCCTGAATGCGGACTTCTTCATGCCGCAGCGGATGCGGCTTTTCCTGCCAGTGCCGCCTATCTCACTGATAATCTCCTTTACCACGGAGAATTTCCATGCGCCAGTCCATCCAATCGCCAGGTTAATGCCATGCATCGCATCATTGTCAATTGCGAAAAATGGCAGATAATCCGTGGAACACCGCGAGGCATGGCACTCCAGTTCCAACTTGTTGCAGCCTGGACGGGAGAATATATCGCGTCTCTGTGGCAGAAAGTCAGTGCCGTTGGCCTTGCTCCCAAGATTGTACCTGACCACCAGGCGGCTGTTGCCAAAAAACTCCTTTGTATTGAGTTTCTGCACACCAAATGGGCATAGGTCCTCCGCCTCGTAATCCAGTACGGACACATCGGAAATCACGCCAGAATCCTTGTTAGATATGTTCTCAAAATAGGGAGTGTACTCAATGACGGGAAAGTCAGGCCATTTCACCATGTCCAGAATAAGGCGCACCGTCCCTGGCACCACCTCGTATGTCATTGTCTGACGCCCGCCTTCGCCAGCCTCTATCGTACAGGGCACCTGGCTCAAATCACAGACTTGCCCGTCATAGCAAAAGCTAAACGGCTTGACCAAACTTTTCAAATCAAGCAATTCTTCAAAGGTCTTTCGGCAATACATGGCATGCCACT
>JAFZZD010000044.1 GCA_017615955.1 Victivallales bacterium | reverse complement strand
GTCTGTTGTAGAAGCCCAGCACATAGACCGAGGATTCGTTGATGCTGATTATGAGCAGCGACAGAAGAAACACCCACTTCTGCGGCAGCAGGTACTTGATGAAGAAGCGCTTGTACAGTTCCCAGTCCGAATCCACGTCCTTGGGCTGGTCGTACTTTGGACGGAAGGGATAGACCCTGGTATGTTCTTCGTTCCGCTTGAACATGGCACTAGTCCTCTATTACCCCCACTCCCTTGTGCTTCAGGTAAAGTTCCCTGTAGCGTCCGTTCTCCATCGCCATGAGTTCGTCATGGGTGCCCTGTTCGCAAATATATCCGCCGTCCAGCATTATTATACGGTCGGCGTTCTTTATGGTGCTGAGGCGGTGCGCCACCACGAAGGATGTGCGTCCCGCCAGCACCTTGTCCATCGCCTTCTGAATTGCCTGCTCCGAATCGCTGTCCAATGAGCTGGTAGCCTCGTCCATGATGAGTATGGCTGGATTGGCGCACACGGCACGGGCGATGTTGATGCGCTGCTTCTGACCAACGGACAGCTCGATGCCGAAATCGCCGACTGGCGTGTCGTACCCATCAGGCAATGTCATGATGAAGTCGTGTATCTCCGCAACCTTTGCTGCCTCCTCCACATCCTGGTCGGTGGCGGAGGCCCTGCCGTAGCGGATGTTCTCCCTTATGCTTATGCCGAACAAAAGCGATTCCTGGAGCACGATGCCGAACTGGTTCCGCAGAGTATGCAAATCCAGTTTTCGTATGTCCACATCGTCAATGAGCAGTTCGCCGCCTGTCACGTCATAGAAGCGCAGCAGAAGATTGAGCACAGTGCTTTTTCCGCAGCCCGTGGGGCCGATGAGTGCGGTTGTATCGCCAGGCTTGCAGTGTATGCTTATGTCCCTCAGCACTGGCTTGCCCTCCACATACTGGAACTGCACGTGGTTGAAATCCACCTTGCCCTTTATGTTCTTGTTCACAATCGGGTTCTCGCAGTTCACAATTTCAGGCTGCTCGTCGAATATCTCGAAAATGCGGTTCGTGGAAATGGAGACCTGCTGCAACTGGTTGACGATGTTGGAGAAGCGCACCGCTGGTCCCATCAGCTGCACTGTATATGCGGAGAACGCAGTAACGCCGCCGTAGGTCATATCCCCTTTCAGCACCATGGCGCATCCTATGAAGAACAAGATTGCCTTGCCCACGTTGTCAATCAGGATCACGTTCATCCAGAAGTTGTTGTTGGCGAGCATGGCCTCCTTCTCATAGCGCATCACGCTGTCCAGGTCGCTGTTGAACATGGCCTGCTCGCGCACCTGCGTGCCAAAGGTCTTCACCGCCATGTCCGTGGTAAGACGGTTCTGCACACCTGTGGACATGTAGTCATAGTAGCGCCTGGTCAGCTTGCTGTATTTGAGGATCTTGCCTCTGGCAAGCCTGTAGTTCAGCACGAATATGACACACAGCAGAAGCAGCATCGTGGCGAGACGCCAGTTAAGCATGAAGGTCGCGACAAGCGCAAAGGATGAACATACCAGGTCGGACAATATGCCCACGGTCTGGCTGGTGAACATGTTGTTGACCACGCCGCTGTCCTCCATTAGACGATAGGACAGCTTGCCAACGCTGTATTTGCCAAAGAAGCGAAGGGACAGCCTTAGGAAGTGGTTGTACATCGCATAGCGTATGTCAAAGATGAAATGCTGCCCCAGATAGGCAATGCTCATGGCCTGGAAATAACGGAAAAAGGCAGCCAGCGTGGGCACCGCCACCATGAAGAAGCCCAGCGCCAGCATCTTGTCCCCCTCGCCGCGGGTCAGCACCCTATCGACAAACATCATTGTCACGATGGGCGGCACCATCACCAGAAGGGAAAGCATGCCAGTGAGGAAAAGAAGCATGTACAGGCGCATCCTGTACGGGCGCATGAACACCAGGATTTTTCCCAGGCTGCTGCTATCTTCCTTTTTCTCCGCTTCCATATAAAATGCCGCCGTGGGGCAATGCGTCAGAAGTCAATGTTGAACAAATACAGCCAGAGGCAGGACTTGCCATAGTAGATCCTGGCCTCCGCAGTGGTGCCAGGAGGTATCTCATTTGCGCCCGCATCGAATGTGCAATAGGCCACCCTGTAGGTGCTGTTGCCGTCAACCTGTATGACATTGCGAAGGTAGGACACCTCGCCCCTGAAGTAATGCCTCTGTATGCCATGGTACGAGGCCAGGCGGGCGCGGTACTTGTTGCCTTCTGAAACCTTGGTGGAATGAGCCTCGTTCACACGCAGCTTCAGCGTGTTCTCCGAACCGCCGAATATCTCGTATATGACAGTGCTGGGCTGGATAAGCTCGCCAATGACAAACTCGTACCTTACTACCATGCCGGATATGGGCGCACGAACCTGCCTCGTGCGCAGACGCGCCTCGGCGCGACGCACCGCATCCGCCAGGGCGGACAACTCGTTGTTGATGGCCGCTATCTCGACGGCGTATTTCGCCTTGTCCAGGGACAGCAGCTTCTCATACACGGAATAATCCTTCTTCTTCAGCGAGGACAGCCTGACCTGTGCCAGCTGCTCCGTCAGCATGTCATCCTCAAGATTGGTCTCTGCCTTGAGGCCCTTGGCAACCAGTTCCTTTGTCAGTTTCAACTTGGTCTGCGCGTTCTGCAACTGCAATTCCGCAATCTCCAGTTCATCCTTGTGGCTGCGCTTCTGCTCGGCCAAATCGACGCTGCGCCGTTCGATGTCAATGTCCATCTCTGCCTTGCGGCGTTCCAGCTCCACTTTCAACTTGGCATGCCTGGCCTTGGCCTCCGCAAGCGAGGCCTCCTCCTCCTCGTTGTTGAGCTGCACCAACAAGTCGCCCGCCTTCACATTCTGGCCAGTATGCACTTTGATCTCGCTTACAATGCCGTTCACGGGCGGCCTGACCTCGGCATATTCCCTGGTGGTCACATAGCCAGAGGCAACTGTGTAGCGTTCCACCTTTATGAATATTCCAGTGGCGACTATAGCCGTCAATACCAGCAGAACAATCAAGATGACGATCCTGCGCCGCCTGGTGCTTTCAGCCCTTGGAAGTGGAACTTCCTCCCCTGTTGTCACTCGTATGTCTCCCATCGCCAGCCTTCGAAATCCGTGTTAAGTTATTCTGTGGATAAAACTATTTCTTCAATTTCAGCCTGTCCTTCGCCAGGATGCGTATGCCCTCCGCCTCGTCGCCATAGCGCTTCACGCAGAGATTGCAGTCATTGCAGTTGCGCTCATAGCAGTCCCTGTGCACACGCGCAGGATACATCTTGCGGAACGCCTCATAGCAGTCGTCGCTGCAGAAGCAATAGCGCTCCTGGCTTATGCCGAACGCCACATGCACCACATGGAAGCCATCCTTGCTGATGTCCGCCTCCTGCCCGCACCATCCGCAGGTGATTTTCATCTGGTCGGTCACCTGCATCTGGCGCTGCTCCAGCTCCTCAGGCGTCCACACATACTCCACCCAGGAATAGCCGCCGACAGGCACACGGGCGCAAACGGCACCGTCCTTCATGATGAGGCACTGCCCCTGCTTGAGTATGTATGCCTGGTCCCCTTCCAGCACCTCGTTGCTGTCCTTCAAGTGAACCTTCACTCCTCCCAGGTGTGGCGTGTCATACTTGTTCCAGCCGCAGTTCTCGCAGATATTCGCCGTATAGTGCTGGCTCAAATGCTCGCCGCAGACTGGGCAGCGCCCCAGGTTGATGATGTGTATCTTCTTTACGGAATCCTCAGCCGCGCTCTGCGCCTCTTTCTCCGCAACCTTCTGGATACGGGAATCGTTGAATCCCTCGTCGCCCAGAATCGAGATGTCCGCCTTCAATGCCTCGCGCTGCTCTTCCGGCAGTACCAGCTGCTTCCTGGCGCCCGCCGCATCGTCTTCCTTGCCCCAGCCAAAAATGCCTTTTATCGTCATTCTTTCACCTTGGTCTCGTTTGTATTTGAATCTTCCCTATAACCTGTAGCGTAATTGAAATTTGCCCTGGCCCTCATCAAATCAGCAGCCGCGCTCGCCCGCCTGCGCAAGATGGTAGTCAAATTCTTCTGTGCGTCAGTGACAATGCTGGACGTTGTCTCCCCAAGACGGAAACGCTCCTGCTCCGCAGAAAGATTCTGCTTGGCCGCCTCGATTCCCTGGCTCACCAAATCCAGGCGCTTCATAGCCGCCTTGTAATTCAGCCTTGCGGTTGCCATCTCATTGGATATGCCAAGCTCAATCTCCTTCAGCAACTCCTGCACTTCCTTTATGCGAGCCTCATAGCGCGCCTTTCTGGCATTGGGGCCGCGATAGTCCAGGCTGCGCCTCCAGACCAAAGTGACCTCGCCGCCGATGCGCCTGTCCGTCACAAGTTTCTCCATGCCGAAAGGATTGCTCTCATGCTCGCCCTGCGCAGTGACGCCAAAGTTCAAGTCCAGGCTGTCATTCTGTTCTTCCTCCGCACTCTCCACCTGTGTGCGGGCATACTGGAGGTTCGCCTTGCACTGTATGT
>JAFZZD010000435.1 GCA_017615955.1 Victivallales bacterium | reverse complement strand
TGCGACGCAATGCGTCGGGAATGCCTGGCCTGGCCAAGGTTGCTGCTGCAGGCCACCTATATTGACGAGATTCCAATAAATCCGTGCAATTTCTTCAGAGGGGAAGGGCTCAAGATATTGACCCCTTCTGACAGGCTCAAGGACGATCGCCAGCAGGTTGTTGAGCTGATCCGCAGAAAGGCTTTCGACACATCTGCATATATCAAGAATGTGTTCAGGCCCGAAGAGATGCCTGAGGTTTACAGAAAACTGCAAAGGCATGAAATTTCATCGGCGATCTGCAAGTGGAGGGATTTCTGATTATGTCCTTCAAAGAAAATTTTTCACTTATAAGGTATTGACACAGATAATTTTTTTAGTAGAATTTGCTTGTGTATTTTGTGAAGAGGTGATTGCAAAACTATTGGCATTGCAAGCTTTTTCCGCTGGCTAATGCCAGCGGCTCCGACAGTTTGCTGCTTGGCGCAATGGTTTTTAATAACCTCTGAAATAAAATTGATGGCAACGAAGTTCAAATGACAAAGGGACACTTATGAGAAAAAGATTTACCTTGATTGAATTGCTGGTCGTGATCGCGATCATAGCGATACTTGCGGCAATGCTGCTGCCGGCCTTGAGCAAGGCCAGAAGCAAGGCCAGGGCGATTTCCTGCATCAACAACCTGAAGATGATTGGCCTGGGGGCAAACCTGTATTCGGACGATCGCGACGGGCGCATCCTGCACACATACACAAAGACCGCGGGAATGGACGGCGGCTTCTACAATATCCTGTCAGGCGTGAGGGATGATGGCGGCAAGAGCGCAACAGGTGGAGGCTATGGCTGCGAGTACTATGGCTATTGGAAGAGCGCAGGCACATTCTGGTGCCCAGACACAGGTGCGCCCATGGGGCTTTCAGGAAGCAGCCGCTACCAGTACACCAGCTATGGAATCAACTGCGCAATCAGCGCGGGACGTCAGGATACCAACGGCAATCGCTGCCAGATTTCGATGCCAGCGGTTTTTCAGCCAAGTGTCGCCTGGCTGATAAGCGACAAAATGTCGTGGGGTGCATATGTCGTGCAGAATTCCTATAATCCCGCATTCCGCCACGGCGGCTCCGATGTGAACGCCAGCGGCAATTTGCGCACTGGCGCGAATCCAGACGAAGGGGCCAGCTACGCCACAGGCAAGACAAACGTCGTGTATGTGGATGGCCACGCCGAGCCAAAGTCACCGCGCGAACTCCTCAGCATACCCAATTCGGATGTCAGGAGCACGGAGTATCCCAAGGACCTTTGCCGCTATAGCATTTACAACTGCCTTCTCATTGGCTTTGACTACAACAGCCGCTGCTCGCCCTTCAACTGATGGACTGGCGAATATGAACATGCAGGGCAAGTGTCCTGCAATGAATATGAGGCAACTGCAAAACCCTTCCAGGCATCCTGGCAAAAGATAGGTCTTGCGGTTGCCTCAAAATTTATATTGATGAGGAGAAGACAATGAGACTATATCTGGCGTTGGCGATTGTTCTGGGGATGTGTG
>JAFZZD010000434.1 GCA_017615955.1 Victivallales bacterium | reverse complement strand
GTTTGCAAGGGGGAAAACAAAGATGTATTCATTACTACACTTTTTAGCGAATTCACTAAAAATCGCTAAAAAGTCGTGATTCTTATAGGAAAGGCAGAACATCTTTAATGTATCTGCATATCATTTGGTGAGGCATTACGTGAGAACAATGCTCCTTCTGGGACAAATGGGACATCTAGGACAAATGGAACAAATGGGAGGTGACCGATTACAGCGCAAAACCGTCATTTGATATGTGGGGCAGACTTGATTTCGCGGCAATGCTCTTCTGAGTCAAACTCAATATGCTCAATCATCGCGCCGTCAGGCGCATAAGTGCGCACAACTATGCCGTCCTGCCTTAAATCCACGCGCACCACGGAGGCCTGAATATCCTCCGCCTTGTTCGGACCCGCCACTGTGAATACAGGGAATATGTAGTTCTCACCTGAAATGGGAGTGCCTTTCTCCGTCATGGCGGCAATCTCCGCCTTGCCTGGAATGCTCCTGCGGTAGCGGTGGATATGCCCGCACAGCCATAAATCCACCTTGCTGCGGGGATTCTTTCCTGCAAACCATGGATCAACCATCGCCTTAAGATTGTCCGTGATGAAACCCGCATTATGCGAATATGGCGCACTGTGCGCCAGCACAATGCGACGCCTCGCACTGGTCCACTTTTCCGATTGCAATGCCTTTTCCAAAAATGCCTTTTGACGCATCAGCAAGCGGTCTGCCACCACATTCAGCATGGACGCTCCCCGTTCGCCAGGAGCACCGCATTCCAGGCAATCCAGTACCAGGAATGCCGTGTCTCCATAGCGTAACACACCATAGGTCTTGCCATCTGACATGCCAAGCAACCTGGAATAGTCACCCATCTCCCGCCCCCGCAATTCGTGGTTTCCGCGCACAGGAATGACAGGCATGCCATCAGGTTTTGCATTGCAGGTTTCTGGCAGGAAAATATCCAGCCAACGCCTGAAGATAAAACTGCTGCCAATGTCCCCGCCAAACACGACAAAGTCGCAGCTTGGCGCATCCGCAGCCTTGAAAAGTGCCTTCAAGATGCTGCGCTGCACTTCTGCTGGAAACTGTAGGTCAGCCGTGAAAAGGAAACTTGCCGTGGCATTGTCTTTTGGCACAACAGTGAAGTTGCGGACATCAGGCAGATGCACCGCAATTTTGAAGTCCAATGGCTCCAGCAACACAATACGATATTCATATTTGCCAGGCTCCAGGCCTGAAATGCGCACGCAATGGAAGTCAGAAAGGCGTATCTGCCCGTCCGCCTCGTCCCATGTCACATTCCATTCAGCCTCACCTTTGCGGCGATACTCCACGCCCGCTGGCACCTCGCCCTGCGTTATGAACCGCACGCTTATGCCGTCCTGGTCTGGATGCGTAAGCCAAGGGCCATTCTTCAGCACGGCGAATGGAGCCAAGCCAGCCACGGCGCCGCAACCGAATTGCCATGTAGGCGCGGCTCCCCTGCATACGCGTATTGCAAGCAGATTCTCACCTTTACGGACTGGTATGTAGAATCTGTTTATCCTTGGAGCAAAATCGTCTATGCCATTTCCATTGTCAAATGTTGAAAAACAGAGTTCGCCGTTCACAAATGCCTCGAACCACCAGTCCGCAGCCGCCCCAAGCACTGCAATGCCAGATGACTGCGCCAGGAACACATTATGCAAAATCAACTGGTCTTTTAACTGCTTCTTTCCAGGCGTCAACTGATCCAGGTTAAGTTGCTGCCCTTTCAGTTGAAACAATGTGCCCTGCGCGGGTCCATTCTGCCAGTTGCCATCTTCAGGGACAGGAGTGAAACGCCAGTCCTCATTCAGAAGTATGGGAACAAGCGTCTCCTCCGTCAGCTTTGCCACTTCACTATGATGCAGAGCGGCAAAAGGCGCCTGCGCCGCCGAGACGACAAACGCAATGAATAAAAACAATAACGCAAGTTTTTTTGACATGGGTTTATGAATGGACTGTGGACAGGACGCGGGCAAGAATGCCCGCGCACAAGACTTGGACGCGGACAAGAATGCCCGCGCACAGAACGATTTTACAGATGTGGTTTAGAAGCGGTTTCACGCAGGATTTCGCCCCATTTTTCGTTGATTTCCAGCATAGACATGAAGCGTTCCTCAATGAACTCGCGCAGTTCTGGCATTGGATAGACCTTGCCGAGTGTCCCCTCCAATACCTGTGTCAATGCCTCGGTGCGTTCGCGAGTGATGCGAACGCCGTCGCTCCAGTTGTTGATGATGCCGTCCGTGACAAGGCCTTTTCTGTACGAGGAAAGCAATCCCTGGTTTGAACTGAAGCAATGGTCAACATAGCCGAACAAGACATCTATCTCGTTGAATGCATGCCATATCTCCAGGTATTCGCCATTGCATGGTGCCTTGCCCAGATACTTCTCTAGTTCCTTCTTGACAATGGCAGGTTCGTTTCCGAAGCCGTATGAGAGGATGTCCATGTCCAATTCTGGCAAACCGAAGAAGTTTCTGGCAAAGTCGCAGTTAAAGGCATGCCTGTCCTTGATTTTGCCGTGCAACAGACTTTCAGCCAAATATGCAGCCACGTACATCCCCTGCGGGAGCGTTGAGTTAATGGGATCCAAGCTTTGGATGCGGCCCCACAGCGTGCCAATATGGCCTTCTGCGGGATATTCCGCCTGAATGTCCGCCCAGTCATCCACATTCTGCAAATGTGGACGCTGCTTTCCCATGCCAGCATAGCGGTGCTCATTGCTCTGTATGCGGGAAGCAGCCCAATAGCGTATTCCGGCCTCAGCATATCTCTTGATGATGTCCTTGTTTATCTCACGATACTGCCACACGCATGGAATCACCTTGGAGAGCAAGTCTCCTGACTCAGAGAATTCATGCTTTCTGAACACATCATCCCATACAAGAGGCTGCTTTCCCTTGGCGATGATGTAGTCCGCGCACTCATTTACGCGCGCTACAAACAACTGGAACTGGTCTTTTCCCGCGCACAGTGGGCAAGGTGACTTGAAGCTCATCTCGTCAGCCCCGATGTGGAAATAGACGCAGTCTGGAAAAATGTCCAGGATCTCGTCTGTCATCGCAGTCCAGATATCATAAGTCTCGCGCTGAGAGAGACACCACTGGTAGATATTGCCGTTCTCGCTCCACTTGCGGTAGGCTGGCTCCTTTAGGAAATAATGCAGATGGCCAATGCTTTGGAGCAGAGGAATCACTCCAATGCCCAACTGGCGGCACTTTTCCGCCACACGCCTGAAGTCGTCCTTGGTGTAGGCTGTATCGCGCACTGCGTCAGGATATGATTCAAATGGAAACTTGTCCTCGAACTCCATAAGGACATGGGTATATCCCATTTCCGCCAAATTGTCCAGCATTTCCAGGAAAAAATCCACCTTTGGGATCATGGACTTCATATCAAAATGAATGCAACGTATTTTCATGTGCTTTGATTACAGTTGTGGGTTCCTTGTTCTTTCGCGGAATTCGCGGTAGATTTCCATGGTGGTGGTGTCGGCCTTGATGACACGCACGTATTCGGCAATGTCCCTGGCGGCAGCTTCCACAATCTCCTTTCCATATTCAGCAGTGCAGTTGTTGCCGTAGCCGCCACAGTGGTGCGGATGAGCGGCGAACCACCATGCTGGCACCTTGAGGCCAGCGTTCAACATGTATTCGGAACGCTTGTCGGAGATGCCGACCTCACGTGGCAGCTGCATGCTCATGTTCACGCACTGGGGGAAGAGGAACAACGACACGGCTGTCTCATAGCCGCCAGCGTGCCCGCTGGTTGAGTTTGTCTCCGCATCCAACTTCTTCCTTGCCTCGATCATGCCCTTGCTGATGTAGAAGGAATGGGAGGGATAATACACCATGTAGTCCCTGTCCTTCTCGCAGAAACGCTGGAGAAAGTACTGTATCATCGGGTCATTGCCGCCATGGGAATTGATCAGCAGAATCTTCTTGAAGCCGTTGCGGGCGATTTCGGAGCAAAGTGCCTCCAGTGCATTCACGCAGATTTCCAAAGGGAACGCGATTGTTCCAGGCGCGAAAGTGCAGTCGCTGAGACTACCCAGATACCATCCAGGGAACACCATGAACGGCTCCATTTCCGCCGCCCTGTCCACAAAATGCCATGCCTTCATGTAGTCGATGCCCACTGGCAGGTGGTCGCCATGCCTTTCTATGCAGCCCATGGGCACAACGCAGACGCCGCCGCACTTTTCCCTGGCCTCCACGATTTCACGTGCCGTCATTTCATTCCAACGCATAAAACACTCCTCATTTTTTCTTTTGAAACAATTTCAAAATTCATTTTTATCCACAGATTTACACAGATTATCACAGATTAATTTCATTTCAATAAAATGTCCTGAATGGACATAGATTCATCATTTTGTTTTGCACTTGAAAGC
>JAFZZD010000433.1 GCA_017615955.1 Victivallales bacterium | reverse complement strand
GTGATTTCATTGGCCTTGGCCGCATCTGGCATTCTGTCTGCAAAGTATTTTCTGACGTCTTCCTCTGTGAACCCGAGCATTCCTGCAAAATTTCGATTCAGGGTGATGTCCGTCAGGTTGTTCAGTTTGGAGAACAGCGAGACGTGGCTGAATTTGCTCACGCCAGTCATGAACACGAAACGCTCACAGTCCATCTTCGCCTTGATTGCCGAATAGAAGTCAGCCAAAGTGTCTCTGATTGACTTGATGTCAGGCTGCACGATGTTCTCAAGAATGGGCTTGTCATATTCGTCCAGCAGGATCACCGCCTGTGACGTGCCAGCGACCTTCTCAATCAAATCGGAGAACGACGAGGCAAGCTGGTTCCGCTGGATGTCCACATCCACGTTGTGCAGCTGGGCCAGGCGCGTCATCATCCTTACGAGATAATCGCGCAGGTCATTCTCGGAGTGTGCGTCGCAGTTGGCCATGTCAAGATGAAGCACTGGGTACTGCTTCCAGTCGTAGGGTTTGTCATACAGCGCAAGTCCCTTGAACAGTTCTCTCTTGCCCTCGAACACGGCCTTCAGCGTGGATATGAGCAGGGATTTCCCGAAGCGGCGGGGACGGGACAGGAAATACATCTCCTTTGCTGGCCTTATCAGCTGCCAGACATACTCCGTCTTGTCCACATACAGGAAATTGCCCTGTATTATGTCCTCAAAGCTACAGATGCTGGTTGTCAGATCCTTCATCGTAAATTCCTGTGTTGTTTCATTCCGAATGCTTCCATCCTATCCATTTGGCAAAGCATATCGCCTCGAAAATCCTTGTTAATGTAACATTTAAGAGTCATTTTTCCTCTAGCTATTCGCGTTTTTCTTTTTCCATTCAAGCAAGCAAAGACGATGAGAAACATAAAAACAACCGATTTTTAGTGTAGCAAGGCCGAGACACGCTTCGATAAAGGCCTTGCTACGACACAGCTTACTTTTTCAGCCATTCATCCAGAAAATCGTAGCCTTTGTTCAGCACATCCAATGGCGGGCGGTGTCCTGTGGCGTGGTTGTAGATTACCAGCCTGTCTTGGCAATTCTCGTAGCCTGGCGCCTTCTGCATCATGGCATAACTATCCGCATTGTCGTATGAGCCAGCCAGGAGGCAGAATGGCTTTGGCGCGGCACAGCCAAGCAGGCTGCTATGGTCAATGCCACGCGCCTTGAGTGCTTCCACCTTGCTTCCCCAGTACCAGGTGTCATTCCAGTTGGTCTGGTCCCAGCCGAAGCCGAAGTCGCTTGCCAGGATGGCCTTTATGCGCTCATCCAGACAGCCTGCGTAGAATGCCATCTTGCCACCCAGTGAATGGCCCGCGATGCCGATGCGCTGCGCATCCACCCTGCTGTCCTGCGCCAAAGCGTCAATCAGCAGGATGGTGTCCGCAGTCAGTTTGCCAATGCCACTCCATTCGGGATGCTCCCTATTAATGGCGGCCCCGCAATCAGCCCATCTGTTGAAGTCGCCTCGGTCCAGGTCCGACTTTAGATATGTGAGGTGATATGCGTCAGCGCTGGCTGTCACATATCCGCGCCTGGCAAGCTGCGCCATCATTTCAATGCCAGCGTATAATGGCAATGCTTCCTCTGGCTTGTCCAGCTCAAAGCCAAGCATGGCCTCTGGGAAGTAGAATGGCACTGCCACGGCGGGCAATTTGCCAGTGGCATTCTTCGGAAAGGCCATCACCACTCTCTGGAATGTGCCTGGACCGTTTGCCTGCAAAAACAATTCCGCAGTGAAGTCGCCAAAGTCATATTTGCTCTTAAGTGCCAGTGAATGCGTGAAGCCATAGTTCACTGGACTGCCTATCAGTGAACGCCAAAGTTCAAGTAGTTGTTCTTGTGTGGACATGATTCTTATTGTGGACAGTGGACAGTGGACAGTGGACCGTTGGGTGCGCGGGGCGATCGCCCCGCGTTTGGAAGGCATGGCTCTACCTGCGGCTTTCGCCGCAGGCACCAAACAGTCCACTGTCCACTGTC
>JAFZZD010000432.1 GCA_017615955.1 Victivallales bacterium | reverse complement strand
CCAGCCGCACGTGGATGTGCCGATATAGAGGTTGCCAGGAAATCCTACGTCCTGATGCGCGGCCAATGGCCGCGCACATACCTACCCTCTTGGGGAACATAGCGTTGCGTTTAAAAAATACATCTCCACGTTATATTACGATGATTTTTGCTGCGTTATTAATAAAAACAAGGAAGGAATGACAATGGAAAACAGAGTTGCTTTGATTGGCATCATAGTTGAGAACAAGGAATCCGTGGCTCCACTAAACGAAATACTCCACGCATACGGGGAATATATCATTGGCAGGATGGGGCTGCCCTACGCCAAGAGGGACATTGCAGTCATAAGCGTGGCATTAGATGCACCCACTGATGTCATTAGTTCTATAACAGGCAAAATCGGCATGCTGAAAGGCGTGACGGCAAAGTCCCTTATGGCGAAGATGGAAGAGTAGGGGAGGCATTGTTCAATGAAAAACAATAGCAAGGAAAAAGCAAGACTACTTTCATTTCTGGATGCATGCCCCACTGCCTTCCATGCGGCGGCAAACATTGCCAGCACATTGGAGGCGGCTGGTTTTGCGCAGTTGCATGAAGGCGATGAATGGAAACTAGTTGCAGGCGGAAAATACTATGTCGCCAGGAATCATTCCAGCGTACTGGCGTTCCAGATGCCCTTGAAGCCAAAGCCCTGTATGGCAGCCAGAATTGTGGCAACGCATCTGGACAGTCCTGCCCTGCGGCTCAAGTTGCGCGGCTTCAAGGCAAAATGCGGCGTGGACATGGTGCCAATCGAGGTATATGGCGGCCCCATTTCCACAACATGGCTGGACAGGCCACTGGGCATCGCGGGCATTGTTGTAGATGGGCGTGACATGTCATGCTGTCTCTACGACAAGAAGAACATTGCCGTGATACCAAATCTGGCAATGCAGCATTTCAATCTGGATTTGAAGAATGGCATCACCTACAATCCCCAGACGCAGCTCAACGCATGCATCGGCATTTCCAGAGGCTGTGGCGTTTCAGAGAGCCTTGACATTTCCGAAGATGCGTTTGATGATTCGGAACTGAACCTCTACGATTGCACACCTGCCGCATTGGTGGGCAAGGAGCAGGACTTGCTTAATGCCCCGAGACTGGACAATATGCTGGCCGCATTCACCGCACTGGAGGCAATCTCTGCACTGCCCGATTGCAAGAGCGACCTGGCATTGGCGTTCTTTGCCGACAACGAGGAAATTGGTAACACCACTAGGCAAGGCGCCAATTCCGATTTTCTGAACAGCACCTTGAAGCGCATAGTCCTGGCATTGAAGGGCGGTGAGGAGGACCTGTGCAGAATGCTGTCCAAATCATTCCTGGTTTCAAATGACGCGGCCCATGCCTTGCATCCAAGCTATACTGATTGTTATGACGCGAATTATGCGCCGGTGCTGGGAGGAGGCGTGGTGTTCAAGAAGAATGTGAAGCACCGCTATGCCTCCAACGGCTGCGACAACGCCATTTTCAGGGAAATATGCCGCAGGGCAGGGGTGCCATGCCAGGTGTTTACCAACAGGGCGGACCGCCCATGCGGCAGCACCATGGGGCCGCATCTGTCGGCCAGCCTGGGAATACGCGGCATAGACATAGGCATCGCCATGTTCGCCATGCACAGCATACGGGAAACCGCCTCCGTGGAGGATGTCCTGTCATGCTGCAAGGCAATGGCATACTTCCTGGGCAATGACAAGCCCATCCCAGAATTGAAGATGTGACCTTCATTTTAACGCAGAGGCGCAGAGACGCAGAGACGCAGAGACGCAGAAAACAATCCACAGATTTGCCAGATTGCCACAGATTCTCGTATGGATTTGCAGATGCGCTGAAGCAGCGCAAATTTCCATTTTTGCGGCGGAGGCAAAAACAAGAAATCATCGGTTCTTTAGAACCTCTGCAAATCCATAAGATGAACGCAGGAAAGGCAAAAGTCGCTATTCAAGTTTTTCTGCGCCTCTGCGCCTCTGCGTCTCTGCGTTAAAAATGGGTCTGAATTGTCATAAGAGGAATTGGATAAATGACAGTGCATTCTTGGATTTCCAATACGGACAGGCGTTTCTTTCCCCAGAGCCTGCCAGAGAAAAAGCATACTTGCAGCGGCGACTTTGCGTTGAACGAGCGTTTCAGCTTTCAGGTTCTGCTGCGTTCAGACGAGGAACCTCTTCGCTATAAATTGAGCGCAATGGTCGAGGATGGCTGGTGTGTGCGCATACGCCGCATCGGGTATGTGCCCGTGCGCCATGCCAACACGCCATTCATGGACAATCACGAAGACGGAGACTATGGCGATGGTCTTCCTGGATATGTGCCTGATGCCTTGTTTGAGGAGGACAACTTGCTCCTGCCTTGCAATGAGACGCATGGCTTCTGGATAAGCGTAGCGCCGCCAGTGAATGCGCTTGCGGGCGAATACAAGATACAATTGCAGCTGGAGGCCGAGGGCAAGAAGCCAATGAAGCTGTCATACAAGGCCAGGCTTCACAATGTGAGGCTCAAGCCCCGGGTGGATTTCAACATCACCCATTGGTTCTATGCTGATTCGCTGGTGGCATACTACAAGGTGAAGGCGTTTTCCGAGGAGTTCTGGCGCATTTGCCGCAATTATGTTGAGGATTATGTGGGCCATGGGCTTGACACCTTGTATGTGCCTGTATTCACGCCGCCGCTGGATGGTGTTAAGTTGCCGACACAGCTGCTTGGTGTAAAGTGCGAAGGAAACGGCTATGCCTTCGATTGGAGCAATGTGAAGCGCTGGCTGAAGATGGCGCGTGATTGCGGCATCAGCCACTTCGAATGGGTGCATCCATTCACGCAATGGGGCTGCGCATACGCAATACGCATTTACGAAGTGGAACCCGAACAGGAAAAACTGCTGTTTCCCGCAGGGACAGCCGCCTGCTCGGATGAATACCGTGCCTTCCTGAAACAGTACTTCACAGAACTCCATTCATTGCTTAAACGTGAAAAACTGCTGGACAAGTCATTCTTCCATGTTTCAGACGAACCACACAACGAGGCTGACAAGGCAAACTACATCCAGGCGCGAGCCATGCTCAAGGAAATCGCGCCTTGGATGAAGACAATGGACGCATTGACGGATATTGCATACGGACGTGACAAATTGACAGACGTGCCTGTGCCCAGCATTAGAACCGCAGTGGGCTTTGTCAATGAGGGCATTGAATGCTGGTGCTATTACTGCTGCGGCCCCAGAGGCGCATTCCTTAACAGGCTGCTGGACACCCCATTGCCGAAGATATGGATGCATGGCATTCTTTTCTACCGCTGGCCATTCAAGGGCTTCCTGCACTGGGGGTACAACTACTGGTTCAAGTCCCAGACACGCAATCTGCTGGATCCATACGCAGAGCAGGACGGACTTGCCTGGCCAGGCTGGGCTTACGGCGACACATTCATGGTGTATCCCGGTCCTGATGGCAAGCCAGTGGATTCCATTCGCTGGGAGGTGTTCAGCGAGGCATTGCAGGACTACCAGCTGCTCCAGACGCTGAACGTCAGCCGTGACGATGCCATGTTCCGCAAAGTCAAGGGCTTTGATGACTTCCCGAAGCAGTCATCCTGGCGTCTCAAGCTGCGCAAGAAACTGTTT
>JAFZZD010000431.1 GCA_017615955.1 Victivallales bacterium | reverse complement strand
TCTGCACAACCATACGATAAACGCAGGAAAGGCAAAAGTCACAGTTCAAGTTTCTCTGCGTCCTTGCGCCTCTGCGCCTCTGCGTTAAAGAGGGATTCTGAATAGTTACGAAAACTTATCCCTCACGTAATTGCTCACCTTTATCGTATCCCCGCCAAAAGGAAACTCCATATTCGGGGTAAGCGCCTCAATCCGCCCATCCGGGAACCGGCAGAAGAAACCGCCGTTTCGCCTGTAAACTAAAAGGCCGCCACGGTTGTCAGCGACACCCAATGCAGCCATGTCACAGCATTGCCATACAAGCATCAGCACCTCGGGAACATCATCCTTGCGCTGCAAAGTCATTGAACGCACCTTTGCGCAGCGGCAATCCCTGCAGAACGAGTATCCAGCCTCAGTGCCGCACTTCTGTATGCACATATTCAGCTTGAAGTTCCCCATTGTCAAGGTTGCCGCATCAGGCAGTCGAATGCCGCCGACGCCGCCAGCCTCCGGCAGAACGCCATTGACCATTGTCCCGTTAGTGCTCACATCAATCAGGTTGACAGCGTCGCCCAGCCAGTGAATCTGCGCGTGGGTCTTGCTTGTATGGCGGTTGAAGTCATCCCTGTCACTGGCGGTATGTACCCAGTCCACCAAGGCAAAGTCGTTGATTTCCCATTTGCGCCCGATTGTTATGTCCGCTTTTCCGCAGAGGTGGTATTTTATGCCACGCCACTCCAGCGTCAGCATGTCGCAGACGTATGATGACATATACTCCAGCACATTTGCAGGCACCTGGCGCAACTGGATTATCTGATATCTGCTGTATTTAGGCGGCTCGGCATTGGCGCGTTCCAGCAGTTCATCGCCATTGCGGCACGTGTTCTCCAGACTGCCCATTCCCGACAGATCATTCACACTGCCTCCATCCGCCTGGATGTTCATGACGATGGAGCTGACTGACTGCCCTCTCGCGTAAATCCGCGAACGCACGTCCATCTTGTAGCACTTCCGCCCGTCATTTGTGTCAAACATGAAGAAGAAGGTCAAAAGGGCCATCCCATTGATCTTCTCGTTCTCCACATAGAGGCTGACAGGCAGTTCAAAGGCCTCTCCAGCGGAAACCTCATCGCAAGGCACCCTCTTAAGTGTGCTGTTGTCCCCAACTTTAGTGAGCAGACAGATTCGCATATTCCTTACAGAGGCATCAAGAATCTGCAACTTCAAATCCAGCAGCATCTGCCCGCCCGCCAGAAGAAAGCGGTTCTTCGCATACCACACGTCAAAAAAAGCATTTGACGTGAAGAAGGCAGAGGAGGCTTTCTCGCCTGATGACACCAGTTCATTCGCCCTCGCCCCAAGGTTGAATCCCCGCATACTTTGCGGAATATTGATGATGGTGGCATCCCGCCTGATAGCTTCACGTTCAGCTGCCTGCCTCAAATCGGTGGCAGCATTGTTGGATGCGTTCTGGCTTATCCCCTCAATGCCCTTCTCCTCATTTGCAGGCGCTTCATCAAAGTTGAGCTCCTTGCCGCAGAAGTCGCATATATCGCCATGGTCTTCCGGCAATTCCTCTTGGCAATATGGACACTTCATAATCTTCGTCCTCCCGCTATTTGATTATCTGTGTCGTGTTTGTGGAGGTATTGCCCGTGGCCGCCTTGGCAACTGCCTCCAGGCCACTGTTGTACATTCGCTCCAACCTCTCAACCTCCTCCTTATGCGAGGCCTGTGCGGCGCGGCGCATCTCCTCCAGCATCGCAATCTTGTCTGCTGACATGTTCTTCAGAGCTTCTGCAGCTGCGCTGTTTCCATCGGCGGCCGCCTCGGCCAGCAGTTGCATCGGGTCCTTGCCGGAGCGCAGCATCTGCGCATTCACCTTCATGAGGTAGTGCATTTCAGCGGGGGTTCTTGCGAGTGAAATGCGCGTCAGAATATCAAGTTCCTTCAATGTTTCGGCGCGCGCCGCCTCGTGCTTGTCCTGAATGTCCCCTTTCTTGTCCTCCAAATCCAGTTTCTGGGAGGCCAATTCCAAAGCAGCCTGCTCGCGTTCCTTCTGAATCAGCAATTCAATGCGCTCATATTCAAGCGAGGCGTTCTGCTCTGCAAGTTTCTGGCGAAGCAATTCAGCATGTTCGCTCTGGCGACGCTCAATTTCGCCCGCCTTCTGTATCCTCTTTAGCTCCTCATCGTGCTCCGCGTCAATTTTCTCCAATTCGTGGACATCTGTCTGCTCCTTCTTAGCCTTCCGGTAGCGTGTCTCCAGTTCAGCGATTGCCCTGTCCCTCTCGAAGGCCTCCTTTATTTTGGAGATCTCGTCCGCCCGCATTATGTCCTTCATGTCCTTCTCCAGGGCAAGCTGCTCAAGATAGTCATCCAGATTATCCGCGCCCAGCGCCTTGCGCTTTTCTGCGTCACGCATGAGTTCGTCCAGACGCAGCTTCACTTCAAGCTCACGGCGATTACGCTCAACATCACCAGACATCTCACGCAGCCTGTCATAGAAATCCCCTATGAAGTCAACCTCCGCAAGACGAATAAACTGCAGGCCAAGTGAATACAGAGAACGCTTGAGATATTCCTTGACATGATCCTCAAGTTCAACACGCAGTGCAGCGTCCTTGAACAACTCGTCAATGGTATGCCCGTTGCAGACATCCCTCACGCCTATCTCCAGCTCCTTCAAAAGGTAATTCCTGGCTATGGCCTCGTAACTCACCACGGAATTGAACGGGCTGACCACATAAACAGATTCCCTTTGGCACATTAAGTTGGAAATGAACTTTTCGGCATTTTCAGGATTGAAACGGACCACGACACGGCACTCCAAATCCACATTCAAATCATCTTTGCTCTTCAGGCCATTTAGCCTGACAGGATAAGCAATCTCCCCCAAATCCACCATAATCAGGGACTTGCTGTCACCGCTCTTCGCATACTTGTCCAGATCCACCAGATCCGCTGCGGCATATTTTCCTGGAGGCAGCACATCGGCAACACAGCCATTGCCAAGCAGAATGGCGCACTGCCCCTCGCTAATCACCAGACCGCGGGTAAACATCGCCGCCACATCATTCAACTCAAAACGCTGCGCAAAGACATCGTCACCCTTGCGCCAGTGCCCGTTGTCCAAACTGATGCGCGAGGACAAATCCTGCGTGTGTCCGCAATGGGGGCAATTCTCGCTCTCCTGGCCAATCCACTTGCCGCATGAACCGCAACGCCACCATGCCTTCGGCGCGGGGCTGTGGCATTTGCTGCAGAACTTGGCGCGCAGTGGCACACTATGCCCGCAACGCCTTGCATTTGGGTCATGGCGCGCCGCCTCCAATGCAGCACCTGTCAACGCCCTGCCATTCTCATCCACGTAAGCCTGGCACTTGTTACTGAAGAAACTATCCAACATGCTCCATGCTCCTTCTATTAGTTTTTCTTGCTTTCTGCTCCAATCGCGTGTATTTCGCATAAATGCGCGTTTTTCAGTTCCGCGCAACTGCGGCATATCGGCAGGCCGCATACCTCACAAGCACCTGCAATTGACATCTTGCTGACGTAACTGCGCCCGCAGACAGAACACACCACGGGCTCCGGCATGCCGCCTTCATCGCCTGATTTCACCCGTGATTTGTTCAGGTACGCCTCCAGATCATCGCCTGTGATGCGATACATCTTCCCAACGCGCAAGGCAGGCATTTCACCGCTACGCACCAACTTGTAAATCAATTGATACGTCACCCCCAGCAAGTCCGCCACTTCCTCCAGCGAGTAAAATTTATTTTTCTCTACCATCTTGTCCCTCACCTCGCTTCATATAGTTCTCCCAACGCCGTCTGGAAGCTGTACCGCTTCCAATGCCTTCATCGTTTTTATCTGCACCAGCACGTTTGTAATCATCATACCAGGAGCGTCCATGAAAGTCAGGACGTTCGCGATTCGCCTCGGCGACTTTGCTTTCTGAAACTTCATTCTCAATGCCCAAATAATCATAGCCCATCTTTTCGGCAACATGGGACTGAGCTGGTTCAGGCGACGGCTTCACCAATTTCTCCACATACACAGTCTGTATGCATATGACCTCCTTGATGCCCTCCTCCGCTTCTGGTTCCGCCTGGCTGCTCGCCTTCTCGGCAGCCAGCTGCTTGAATCCCAGCCGAGCAATTGTCAGCACAATTATCCAGCCGATTATCCCCAGCGCGATCTGCTTGTCAAAGGCGCAGAACACATTTGGATTCCAGCTGCAGTTCCAGATTGCATGAAGCAGCATCGAAGATAGAAGGCAGCCAATGAAGCGTATGTCAAACAACATGGAAACGCTGAATTTTCGGCTGCCCTTCACAAGCCAGAAACCGCCTGCCGTAATAGCAGTCCAGATGATATGGCACATTGGCGCCAGGAAGCCTCTGATGTTGATCACGCCTATAAAGTCATCACGGCTCATCTCGGCCAGCATGGCATAGATCTGGCTGATCTTTTCGTAGAGATTCAACGTGGCCAACTGCGGCGAATTCAATGTGGCAACCACCTTTTCAGTGTTCGTGAGGACAATGTTGAGGATGTTGACCACCAGTGCATTCAACGCATAGCCAGCGGATTCGTAGATGGCAAAGCCCGTCCCCACTGCCGCACCAAAAAGAATGCCGTTCAGAATATAGGGATAACGACGGTTCCTGGCAACCGCCACGACTGCCAGCAGCTTTCCTATCTCCTCCGCAATGCCCGCCACAGAAGCCCCCATCCAGTTAAGCCCCAGCGCACTCGTGACCTTGAACATGAACAAGGAAAACAGCAACGACAATGAACCGCCTAGGAACAATATGCGGCCAACTAGAAATATCGACACATTGCGGCGTGCATTCAACTCAAAGAAGAAAACCAGCACGCATAGTGGAAAAACACAGGTACCCACAAATATCAGCCCAGGAAGCATGTTCGGATTGTGAAAATGCAGCCAAAGGTAATTTAGCAGAAAATACGCCACCAGCGTCAGAAAAAACATGCGGGCGAACATCCACGGGCGCGGACACTCCACGCTCACCTGCGAAATGCTGGGGATGTTACCTATGGTGCCATTCGCCCAGCGCTCCTCAATCTCCAACTCATCGTGAGTGGAAAATGCCTCCCGCAACAACCCTGACCAAAATCCCAATCCCTTTTTCTCATCACTTGAACTCATTTCTTTACCTCACCTTAAACTTAAATTATGTAAAAATCATACTCTTTTTAAAACAGTGCGCATAATTTATAACAAAGAAATAAAAATACAAATAAATAATTTAAAATAAATTA
>JAFZZD010000043.1 GCA_017615955.1 Victivallales bacterium | reverse complement strand
CTGTGGACTGTTCTGTGCGCGGGCGTTTTCGCCCGCGTTTGACGGGCAAAGCTTTATCTGCGGCTTCGCAGCAGACACCGGACTGCACACAGACCACAGTCCACAGACCACAGACCACAGTCCACAGTCCACTAATCACTTATTTCACCTGGCTGTAGTCCACTGCGTCTGAACGGAATGGGTAAGCGGGCAGGCTGCTGCCGTTTTGCAGGTTCAGGTCCTTGTGGAAGTTGATGAAGGCATAGCGCACATATTTTGGCGCGGCCACATTGGGTGAGCTGGCGATTATGTTCTCGCCGTCGATTTTCGCGTCTGCCCACACGAACTTCTTGTCTTCGCCGGCGATTGCGAAGCCAGCAGGTGCCTTGCCGTCGCTGGTCTTAAGACCCTTTGCGTTCTTGAAGAAAATGCGCAAGGCGTTGCCTTCTGGAACCGCCTTGTCGAAGATTGGTCCCTGCGAGACCACGTTCATCTTATATGCGATGCGTTCCGCCTCAAGAGCCAGGCGCTTGCCCACGTCCTGCTTGTTGGCGGGGTGAATGTTGGTGTTTTCGCCGATGTCGATTGTGCAGGCGAGGCCCACATTGGGAATGGACAGCATCTGCATCTGTATGTCTCTGGTGACTGCGTATGGCTGCACGTCTGTGGGATCGTACTGGTTCCAGTCCTTGGTGAATTTGGCACCATAGCCTGCCAGCTGCGTGATGATGAAAGGCAGGTCAGGCTGCTTCCATTTGTCGCGCCAGTCCTGGATGAGCGCCTTGTGCAGCGGATAGTAGTGCATATTGCCGTTGTTGGAGCAGCCCTGATACCAGATGACACCCTTGATGGGCAGCTTTGTCCATGCATCGACTTGACCGTAGTACAGATGCGTCAGCCAGTGGGGTGCCCTGTAAGCCACATGTGGAACAGAGGGAAATTGAGGCAGCTTCAGGTCCTTTTTCAGAGGCAGGGCTGTCTCTTCCTTAACTTTCCATTTAATCAGAGCCTGCTTTTGGTTTGCCTTGTTTCGCAGGACGGTCTTTTGCAACAGCTCATTTTCCAAGACGGAATGCACCCTGTCCACTAATTCAGCACGAATCGTCAAGGTGAAGGAGCCTTCTTTGTCCGCGTCCTTTGGGATTGCGATGTACATTGGGCGCTTGAGCCAGTTGCCTACGCCAGGGCGGGATTTCGCCACGTGCTTGCCGTTCAGCCATACGTCACAATGCGCTGGTGGATTCTGTATGAAGACAAAGCAGTTTTCCTTCATGGCTGGTGTCAGCTTGAAGACCTGGCTGTACCAGCGCACATAGAAGTTCCCTGGATTGTAGGGGAGCTTCGTTGCCCAGTCGTCCGTCTTCATTTCCGCCACGTTGATTTTTGTTTCATCGAATGCCAGCTCCGGCTTTGCGGCATAGAGAGCGTCGTACCATTTCTTCATGGCCTTGTTGTAGCGCTCGTTTTCAGCTTCGTCAAATTTCTTCAGCTCCTCCTCTGGCTTGTCGAATTTGCGCACGCTTGATGCCTCTGGCTCCACGCCAGCATTGTAGTAGCCTTCCTTGGAAATCCACTGCTGGATGCTGGTGCCGCCCCAGGATGAATTGATCACGCCGATTGGAATGTTCAAATCCTGATTCAACTGTCTGCCGAAGAAATACGCCACTGCGCTGAATCTTGCCGCATATTCGGGACTGGATTTGACCCAGCCGCCAAACTCCTGCGCCGCCGGCAATGGCTTCATATGGCTGCCTACGAGCTTCTGCGCCGCATAGCGCAATTCAGGATGCGTGGAGTTCTTGACTTCCTCCTCGCAGTTCTGGGCGGTGCTGCCGCGCCTGAATGTGGCGCCGATGCGCAATGCCATGTTGGACTGCCCAGAGCAGAACCACACATCACCCAGCAGCAGACTCTTCAGCTCGACTGTGTTCTTGTCATCCTTGAATGTGGCTGTGTATTCCACGTGGTCTGCCTCGGCGGCTGGAAACTCCGCCTTCCAGTTGCCTTCCGCGTCAACGCTTGCCTCCACGGTCTTGCCCTTGAATTCCGCCTTGACTTTCGTGCCAGGCGTTCCAGTCCCGAAAAAGCTGATGGGAGTGCCGCGCTGCAATACCATGTTGCTGCTGAACACACTGTCCAGCTTGAAGTCCGCCATCAGCATTGCACAGCACAGCAATACGCTAGAAACGATAAATCTTTTCATTTGCACACCTTCCTTTTTATATTTTCTTAAACGATATGAAAAAACTCCGCTACTTTACACAGACTTTTCTCCTTTTCAAAAAGTTGTATGCTTTTTTGTTTGAAAAAACAATATTATGCCTTATCTTTTGAACCATTGGTAGGAAAAATATACCATTGGCATAAAATATATCGGATTTCAAGGCAAAACAGAGGAGAACAAGAGAAATGAGTCATCTTGCACTTTTGGGTGGTACACCTGTGATGAAGGCTGACGAGTACAAGGCGCGCATGTTCCATTGGCCAATCGTCAATGACGCCATGCGCAAAGCGCAGTTGGATGTGCTGGAAGCGGGCAATATGTCTGGCACGGACATTTCAAAGCGCTTTGAGCAGGAATTTGCCAAGTGGAATGGCACAAAGTACGCCCTGACACACAACACAGGCACAGCATCCCTCACTGCGGCAATGTACGGCGTAGGTCTTGGCCCTGGCGATGAGTTGATCTGCACTTCCGTCACCTACTGGGCAAGCTGCACAGGCGCGCTTTCACTGGGCGCGTCGGTGGTGTTCTGCGACATCGACCCCGAGAATTCCCAGATGGATCCTGCCAGTTTCGAGGCGCACATCACACCCCGCACCAAGGCGGTCATGGTTGTCCACTACGAGGCGCATCCTGCGGACATGGATCCAATCATGGCAATTGCCAAGAAGCACGGCATCAAGGTGATTGAGGACGTGTCACACGCGCAGGGCGGCCACTACAAAGGCCGTATGCTGGGTACCTTCGGCGACGCGGCAGGCATGTCCCTGATGAGCGGCAAGTCCTTTGCAATCGGCGAAGGCGGCATGATGCTGACCAATGACCCCGAGGTCTATCGCAGGGCAATTCGTTTTGGCCACTACGACCGCATCAGCGAGGTCTATGCCAAGGAAGAATATGCCGACACCAACATCGTGCCAGTGGGCGGTGTGAAGAACCGTATGCACCAGGTCTCGGCGGCAATTGGTTTGGAGCAGCTGAAGAAGTATCCGGCGGAAGTCGAGGAAATCACCAAGGCCATGACCTACTTCTGGGATGGCGTGGCTGATGTCAAGGGCATTCACAAGATCTTCCCCAAGTGGGAGAACTCCGACAAGGCAGGCTGGTACGCCTCCCATTTCCGCTATGATCCAGAGGCATTTGGCGGCATCTCCAATGTGACATTCGCCAAGGCACTCTGCGCCGAATGCTGCGGCAAGGGCTTCTATGCGGGATGCAACTTCCCGCTGCACCTCTCCAGCTTCTTCTACGACTTCGACGTGTACGGCCACGGCAGGCCAACCGCAGGCCTCAACCTGCCACCAGGAACAGATGTTCGCGCACTGACTGGCGAACTGCCAGTTTCGGCGCACATCAACTCACTTGTCATGGGCGAACCCTGGTTCAAGCACTATGAGCCAGAATACATCGACAGGTACATCGAGGCCGTCCACAAGGTGGCCGAATACCATACCGAACTGCTGGACAGCAACGAAGTCCAGGAATTCCAGGGCGGCATGGCTCTCACTCATCGCAAGACAAAATAGTGGACTGTGGACTGTGGACTGTGGACAGTGGACAGTGGACAGTGGACTGTGGACAGTGGACAGTGATTAGTGGCAAGTGATTAGTGGGCAGTGGACAGTCTGTAAGGCACACAACTGGTGCGACGGCGGGGACGCCGTCGCTGCTACCTGTCCACGAAAAACAACGGAGGCAATTGATATATGAAGAACACAGTTGGTTTTGGAATAATCGGCGCTGGTATGATTGCCGCTTTTCACGCCAAGGCAATGCAGCAGCTGGACAATGTGAAGTTGGTTGCCTTCTATGATTCATTTGCTCCTGCCGCCAAGGCAAGGGCCGAGGAATTTGGTGTGAAGGCATACACGAAGTTCGAGGATTTCCTGGCGGATCCCGATATTGACGCCGTCACTATAGCCACGCCTTCTGGAGCGCATCATGCGGTGGCGATACCTGCTGCCAGGGCAGGCAAGCACATCCTGTGTGAGAAGCCCATTGAAATCAATTTGCAGCGCGTGGATGAGATGATACGCGTCTGCGAGGAGAACCACGTGCTGTTGTCCTCGGTGTTCCAGTCCCGCTTCAGCAAGCCAGTTAAGCTGGTGCGCGAGGCAATGCAGGCAGGCCGCTTCGGGCGCATGGTTCTTGCTAGCGGCACCCAGCGCTGGTATCGCGAGCCAAAATACTATGCGGCCTCCAACTGGCGCGGCACCTGGAAGATGGACGGCGGTGGCGCGTTGATGAACCAGGCTATCCACATGGTGGACCTGCTGCTGTATGTGAATGGCGCACCGGAAGAGGTCTTCGCTTTCTCTGGTACGCTTACCCACTCCATCGAGGTGGAGGACAACTTGTGCGCCACAATCAAGTACCGCAATGGCTCATTTGGCACAATTGAGGTCAGTACATCCTGTGCGCCTGGCTTCTCCCGTCGCATTGAGTTCTCTGGCAGCACAGGCACGGTTGCCTTTGAGGAGGACAGGATTGTGCGCTGGGAATTCGCAACGCCCGATCCGCAGGACGAGATCATAAGGAAAGAACTTATCGGCACAGGCGAGCATAGCGGCTCCGATCCAAAGAACATAAATCTGTCTGGGCATGCCTGCCAGATTTCCGATTTGGCGGAGGCCATTCTCACTGGCAAGCAGCTGGTGCTGGACGGCAACGAGGGCCGCAGGGCCGTGGAGCTTATATGCGGCATATATGAATCCGCCCGCACAGGAAAGCCATATTTCTTCAACAGATAGGCCTGCTCCATGCAGAAACGAACAGAGGAAGCACTGAAGGCAATTGAAGATGGCCTGCTGAATGGCGATATTGGCGGTTCTGGCTTCTTGCCTTCGGAGCGTGAATTGTGTAGGCGGCTGTCAATAGGCAGGGGCGCATTGCGGGCTGTGTTTGATGAACTGATACATCGCAAGAGGGTGTATCATGTGCCTGGCAAGGGCATGAAACTGCTGTTCCCCGAGCGTGAGAGCCTTGTCTTGCGGAAGTACATCCTTGTCATGCCAGCCACAGGCACGGGTATGCGCAATGGCGAGATTGCCAACATATTGTGCGGTGCCGCCTCTTCCGCTGCGCATTTCAATGCGGAGTTGCTCCTGTTCTTCAGCGAGGACGACCTAGTGGGGCGTCGTCTTGCCGCGCATGTCTCCGAAGGCGGCTGCGATGGCATCGTGTTTCTGGACCGTTTCCCCAAGGCGGTGCAGGACCTGGTGGAGCAGTCGGGCATGCGCTATGTTGTGGCGAATTATGAAGAGGCTGGCTCCGTGCCGTGTGTGAAGATGGACTTTCGCGGTGTTGGCAGGATTGCTGGCCGTTATCTTGTGGAACGTGGATTTCGCAATATTGGCTTTATCGGCGGCGGCGCAAATCCATTTATCTACAAGGAAATGCTCGCTGGCTTGAAGGGGGCGCTTGCCGAAGATGACCTTGCACCTGAAAAGGATATATGCCGCATTTTCGAAGATGCGCAAACTGAAGAGCAACTTTCACTGTCGGTGGAGAAATTACTTAAGAGCGTGGCAAGAAAAAAGGAAAAATGCGCGATTTTTGCTGGAAGGGACCACTGGGCACGGCGCATCTGGACTGCGGCGCAGCACCTTGACTTGAGGATTCCAGAGGATATTGCATTGATAGGATATGACAATGTGTCATGGGAGGAAGGGCGCTATGTGGGGCTTACCACAATTGAGCAGCCAGCCTTCAATATTGGCGAAACCGCCATCAGGCTGCTTAATGACGCGGCTGAAAATATGCAGCCTGTGCAAAGCGCGCTTATTTCCGGTAACATCATAGAGCGGCGAAGCGTGTGAATGCGCATTACGCCAGTGGCATCAATGTGAGCGCCGAAGCGGCGCTCACTCAGGTTGATCAACTTGTATGTTTTCATAAGTTGGACCTCCGCACAGGTT
>JAFZZD010000430.1 GCA_017615955.1 Victivallales bacterium | reverse complement strand
CCCTGCTGGTGATTTTTGGAATCACGCCCTGCACTGGCAGGTCTTTCATTACCTCCTGCAACTGCGGGAGTGCACTGCCCTTGAATGTGCGTGGATTGGTGAGAATGAAGCTGGCATCTTTCAGTTTGGAAAGAGCCTTTGCCATTGCATGAATGTCCTTGCCTTCCACGCAGCCAAGCACTACGTTCCACTTGACGCCAGGGTAAAGTTTCAGCAGTGCGGCAACCAGCTTCTCCATGGAATCGCCATTGTGTGCGCCGTCCAGCAGCACCAGCGGATTATCGCATATCTTTTCAAAACGCGCCCGCAACTGTGGCATCTTGAACAGTTCGGGCTTGGGGGCCAGACCTAGCGCCTTGATGCCAGCCAATGCGCCGCAGAAGTTGTCCTGGAGGAAATCGGGCAGGTTGCCTGGCAGGAATGGCTTTGCCTCCTCCAATGGCACTGGCTGCAACAGAGGGCAGCCAAGTTCCTTTGCATGAGCGCGAATCACATTTTCCGCTTCAAGGTACGGTTGCTTCAGCATTACCACGGGCACGCCTGGCTGCATTATTCCCGCTTTCTGCGCAGCAATCTCCTCGATTGTGTTTCCCAGCAGCATCATGTGGTCAAAGCTGACTGGCGTAATCAGTGTCATGATGGGATTGCTGATGTAGTTTGTTGCATCCAGACGCCCGCCGATGCCAGTCTCCAGCACCGCGACTTCCACGCCCTCCTCTACAAATAGTTTCAGCGCCATTACCGTGAACAGCTCAAACAGGCTGGGGTGCAAGTTGGCCTTGTGCAGGATATCCACCATTTCCTGCCCTGCGCGGCTCATGCGCTCATAGCTCAGGAAACCGCCATTGACCTGGAAGCGCTCCCTGTATGTGCTGACGTGCGGGCTGGCGAAGAGTCCCGTCCTTATGCCGCAGCTGCGCAGCAATGCGTCTGTGAACTGTGTCGTAGTGCCCTTGCCCTTGGTGCCGGCGATGTGAATGACCTTCAGCTTGCGCTCTGGGTTTCCAGCCGCAGCCGCCACTGGATACATGCGAGCCAGCGTATATGTGGCTGGGTCGTGCTGCTTCTTGACGTATTTCTCGGTGTCAAAGTATTCCTTGAACAAGCCAAAGAACTTGTCTTCTTCCTCTGGTATGCAATCTCTCATGGCTATGCCGGCGCTCTTACGTAAACAGGTTCTATATCAGGTGTATCCTGCCAAGGATAGTCCTCGGCACTTGCGGAAATCAGATATTTAGCGCATGGCTGCGCAGTGGTCTCGCCTGCAAGACCTTCGGGACTGCAGGCAAAGTCACATTCTGGCAGGGGCTGACCTGCCTCCAGCATCAGCGCCTGTCCTGCTGGCGAGCATTTTTCGCCGTAAAGGTATATGCTGGCATATACCTTGCCGCAGCGTGCGTCCTGCACCACGCATACCCTGCCTGGCTTGCCCAATGCCACAGCCACCGCAAATGACGAAGGCACACCCCTTGCCTTGGCGCCCGTCACGGCGCAAATGCCCTTGACCAGCGCCAGCGTAAAACGTATGCCGGCGAAGCTGCCAGGGCCTATGCCCACCGTCCAGCCGCCAACGTCCTTCAATGCCAGGCCATTCTCCGCCAGGAAGCTTTGCAGGCAGGGGAGGAATTCCACATCCAGGTTCCTGCCAAAGTCCAGGCTGTCCATAGACGCCAGCAGGACTGCGTCTTTCGCCAGGGCTATGGAGCAGCCTCTGGATCCATCTATTGCTATTTCGATCATGTTTGTTTTTTGGGGGGATTTTTATGTGGGCGCCGAAGCGGCGCCCACTCAAGTTGCCTTGGCGGGAAAAGCGTTGTTGGCGTTATGGCGGTTTTTATGTGAGCGCCGAAGCGGCGCTCACTCAGGTTGAGCAACTGGCAAGGCAAAGCCCCAGACTCCCAGCACATGTTGGCCAACTTGCGCAGGTGGGAAAAGCCCTGGGGCGTGATGTTACAGCCGTTCCTGGGCTGTTTTGGAAATGGGCAGGTTCTTGCGGCTTGCCAGGAAGCTGCGGTAGCGCTGTGCCTTTTCCTGCGCGTCAGGAGTGTCCCTTTTTTCCAGTAGCGCGATCATGTCCACCAGTGCATTTGCCATATAGAAATCGTCCATTGGCCGGGGCTTGCGTGCTTCGCCGCCATGGTCAACGTAGTTGTTTCTGTATGTCAAATAGATCTTCTCGTATGTTTCCAGAGCGGCGTCCACATTTCCCTGCCTGACTTGGCAGAGGGCGAGGCTGTATTGCGCGGCCTGCACGATAGGCGCGTATGGGTTGCCCGCCTCCAGGTTGTCCTTTATGATGCGGTTGTAGCATTCGGCTGCGGCCTTCAGGTCTGCGTTGCGCATCGCCTCGTCCGCCTTGTGCATGGAGGCATTTGCCATGAGCATGTCCCCCTGCCGTCCCAGCGCGGCATATCCCAGCATTGTATTTCCCGCCGCCATCACGCATAGCGCGTATGCATCCCTGGCAGTTGCATAGTCCATTCGCGCAGAGAGTATGTCACCCTTCAGGTAGTTTGCCCGCGCGATGCTGTCTTTGTCATTCTGTCCCAGAAGGCCAAGGAGAGTTTCCAGGTGTTTCAGTGCGGCATCATATCCCTGGAGCCTGTATTCCGCGACTGCCGCCTCATACAATGCGGTGTTGCGCAGAGGGGACTGCCTTTCAGGCGAAGCGGGAAGGACATAGCACTTGAGCGCCTCGCTCCAGTCGCCTGCATTTGCATACGCATCGCCAGCAAGTATGGACAGCCTGTCGCAATCATCCTTGCGCTGCGGGAATTGCGCCTGGAAATTCGCCACATCCTTCTGCGCCTCGGCGGTCTTGTCCGCATCGAAACGAAGACATGCGCACATATAGAGCGCGTCTCCCCTGCGGGGGCTTTGCTCCTTGTCCAGAATATGCTTCAATGCGGCTTCCGCATGCGCAGCGTCACCTGCCTGGCGGTATGCCTTCGCCGCCTCCAGCCATGCATCATCGACATTCTTGCTTCCGGCCTTGCTGGCCAGTGTCTCCAGGAATTTTGCCGCAGCCAGTTTTTCCTCTGCTGTCCTAGCCGCGCGGCGCAGGCATTCGCCCTGGAGAAGATGCCCCTGGAAAGCCTCTTCGCTGTTGCTTGTCTTCATGGCATATCGTTCGTATGCGGAGGCGGCCTCTGCATAGCGCTGCATTTCAGCAAGCAGAGTGGCCTTCCACATCAATGCAGTCAATGCATTTGATGAAGTTGCATATTTTTCCTCTATTGAAGAAAGAATGCCAATGGTCTTGTCTCCTGCGAGAACTTTGCGCTGTGGGTCCCGTTCCTCGCGGAAAGTCGCCAGTGCGGCGTTTGCGGCCCTGAGCAATGCGTCCGCATGTTCATCCGGGGTTGATGCGCTGGCCTCTGCCCGCAGATATGCCTCTATTGCCAGCTGTCGCTGCCCTGCCATATAGAGGCTTTGGCCCAGGTTTATGCCTGCCTTGTATCTAAGCTGCACATTGTTGTGCGTATGCTCCACCAGCTTCCTGAAATATGTTGCGGCCTCATTGAAGTCACCCTTGTCGTAAAGCAGGTTTCCGAGAAGGCCGGTATGTTCCAGGCATTCCATGGAATCGGGGAACATTTCCGTGATTTTCTGGAGATTGGCCCTGGCCTTTTCAATAAGTTCCGCCCGCAGGTTCATATCCATGTTTCTGACAAGTGTCAGTCTCTGCTTTTCAGTGTCGGGGGCCAGTTTCAATGCGCTGCTGTAAAGTGCCTCCGCCTCGGTGTAGTTTCCCGCCTTTGCGCTTGCCTCGGCGAGTACAATCACGGCGGACCACCAGTCGTAGTCAGGCTTGTCAGGCATTCTTTCCTTGAGTATGCCGAAAATGGTCCTGGCCTGTTCACTCTCGTTGTTACTGATCAGGTTTCGCACTCTGAGGATGCTGGCCAGCATTGCGTCCGGGCTTCCCTCTTTCAGCTTGAAGTCATTGAGGAGTTTCAGGGACTGTGCGAAGTCGCCCAGTTCGGTGTATGCCCTTGCCTTGCGCTGCACGAACTGGAATGCCCCCTCGCCGCTGGGTTCCTGGTCCTTGAGGGCCTCCAGCACGCCTTTCCAGTCCTTCATGTACCTGGCGGCGTCCGCCTGCAGGAGCACAATGTCCTGCTGCAATGCAATTGGGAGTTCCTTGAACTTTGGATTTCCGTGTAGCGAGGCGGTGATGTTCCTGGCGATGCTCCAGTTGCCCAGCATGCCCTGCGCCTGCGCCTCCACGAATGCGAGTTCGCATTGCAGCTGCGTGTCCTGGAGCCCTGCGCTTTTTTTTGCGTGTGCCTGGATGGCGGTGATTGCGTCCCCAGGGCGTGAATCACGGAGGCATGACTTCGCCTTGTAAAGTGTGCCTCTCGCGTAGCCTGGCTCGCTGGCGCCATTGAGTTCGATGTACTTGTTGAAATAGCGTTCGGCTGGCTTGTACAGCCCGTCTGCAAATGCCTGCATGCCCAGTTCAAGTTGCTCGGCAAGTGGATTTGCCTTGATTTCCTCCTCGAACTGGAAGGTCTGGGGCTGCGGTGTCTGGGCAATAAGCATTGAACAAAGCAGAAATGCAGTTGCTAGTGTGCTTTTCATGGGTGAATTGCCCTCTGATTTGTCAGTTTTGTTTTTCCTTTACGACGAAGAGCGCCTGCGAGGCGGTGATGTTGTGCTGTTTGACAGCGTCATATCTTGCAACCTCGCCTTCCACCAGCACCCATGCCTCCATGACCTGAAGCTGTTCAGCGCCTATCCAGTCCATGAAGTCGTTTATGCTGCAGTTGTGGATATTGGGCGTATCGTACCATTTGAAGGGGAATGACTTGGTGACGGGCATTCTGCCGCCCAGGCTGAATGTGAAGCGCATGCTCCAGTGCGCGAAGTTGGGGAAGGTGATGATGCACGCCTTGGCGATGCGAAGCATCTTGTTCAATGCCTCCACAGGGTTTTTCAGTGTGGTAAGCGTGTCCTCAAGCACCGCCCAGGTATAGCTTTTGTCAGGGACCAGGTCAATGATGTCCAGTATATCGCCGTGGCAGACTGGTATTCCGCGGGCGATGCACTTGCCCACCATTTCCTCGTCCGCCTCTATGCCTTGCATCCAGCATTTGCGGCATTTTGCGAGGCGGTGGAGCAGCTCCCCGTCCCCGCATCCCAGGTCGATTACGGAATCGCCGTCCTTGACCAGGCGCTGCACGATGTCGTCATGCCAGCGAATTGCCTCGCCTCCTGGCGGTTCGGCGGAGAGTTTTGCGGCGCAGTTCCTCAGCTGCTCGAAGTTGCAGTCAGCTTCATGCACGCCAAAATGCTCCAGAGTATCCTGGTACGACTTGCTCATTTGCCGTCCCTCCTGTCATCCTCGGGCTTCTCCATGAGGAAAGAGCGAATAATGCGGCTCACCTTGTATTCCTCCACCAGGAATGCGTCGTGGCCGTAGTTGCTGTCCACATCCACGGAAGTCACGGGGTGGTGGTTCTGCATGAGTGCCATGACAATGGAATGGCTTTCGGCGCATGGGTAGAGCCAGTCCGAACTGAATGCCACCACCATCATTTCCGCCTGTATTCGTGAGCATGCCTTTGCCAGGTCGCCGCCGCCCCACTTTGCCGCCGCGTCATACTGGTCCATGGCGTTTGCGATGAGGAGGTAGCTGTTTGCGTCAAAGCGTTCCACGAAGCTCTGTCCCTGGTGGGTGAGATAGCCGTGCACTGCCAGCTCGTTTTCCTGCTTGTCCTGTGTCTTTGCCTCGCCAGGCCTGCGCTCCACGGGCTGAAGTCGCCTGCCGAATTTGCTTTCCATACCGCTGGGGGAGAGGTAGGTTATGTGGGCCAGCATTCTGGCGATGTGCAGGCTCTTCAAGTTGCGGTTGGCGATTTTCCAGTAGCTGAGGTCTATGTCACCAGTGCGGCGGCGCTCCTCCATAAGCGGATTCATTTCCCGCTCGTCCGAATAGATCAGGCCATTCCTGAAGAAGAAGTCGCTGCGAATGGAGACCGTGGCCACATGGTTGAAGCCCAGGCCCTGCACCGGCAGCTTGGCGCCCGAGGCAAGCATGATGCACTTGCCCACCCGCTCCGGGTAGGCAATGGCCCACTCCAGGGCCTGCTGCCCGCCCAGGGAACCGCCTACCACCGCATACAGCTTCTTTATGCCAAGGTAGTCGATCAGCTCCGCCTGGGAGCGCACCCAGTCACCCACTGTAATGGGCGGGAATTTCATGGCGTAGGGCCTGTTGTCGTCATCCGGATTCGGAGAGGCGGGACCTGTGGTGCCGTAGCAGCTGCCCAGCACATTCGAGCATATTATGCAGAAGTGTGACGTGTCGAACGGCTGGTTCGGCCCCACCAGATTGTCCCACCATCCGGGCACTGACAGGCGCCATGGGCGGTATTCCTCCGATGCGTCGGCGTCCCATCCGGCCACATGGGCGTCACCGGACAATGCATGGGTTATGAGTATGGCGTTGCTCTTGTCCTCGTTGAGTTCGCCGTACATCTCGTACTCGATGACCACGTTTTTCAGGGACCTGCCGCATTCCAGCTGGAATGGGACATTTCCCTTCTCGCGGCTAAGGAAGAACGCCCTGGCCCTGGTCCATCCCACGGATTCAGGCGCATCCGGCAGCTTGTAGTT
>JAFZZD010000429.1 GCA_017615955.1 Victivallales bacterium | reverse complement strand
GGGAAAAGTCTATGTTCGCGCTCTCGTCAGGCGTGATTTCACTCAGGTCTATCAGCAGCAGGTCATGGTCAAAGAAGCCACCCTCTTCCCCATACTGCGCGCGCATCTCAGCCGCTACTGCGTCCAGATTGCTGGAGCGCAGGTGCAGCGTGAGTAGAGGAACCGAGGCGCCTTTGATTTCAAAGGTGTTGGAGCTGGCAGACATGACGGCAGGGAATGAGCCGCACACTGGCGGAAGCGGAAAGCGGATGAGTGTAGCAGGCACACTGTGCGCGGCATCACAGGTGCCTTGCGTGGATGTGTGCTGTTCTATAGGCTTTCTTTAAGTTTCTTGGTTGTTGTAGTAGTAGCGCCTTGCACACCGGTGGAAAAGTTCTTTTTTTCCTTGAAAGTCAACACCTTGATTGCTTGACAGGGAGGTGGACACCGCACCGAAAAAGCCAGGAGGACTGTTGCACAAGTCGGCTGGCGGAGCCGCACCATGTGCACAAGCCGCAGCTTTTCCAGCGCTTGTGCACATCTCTATACCGAAGTGTGGTTGGTGACTTATTGATGGTGAACACTCCACCATTCAATCTTTTCGTGCTCTTGATAAAGGAGTGACTGGAAGGTTGGGATGCACACCACTGCGCCAGCGCCAGCAAAAAAAACTTACAACTTGACAGAGGCTTCAACATCAAGTGCAAATTGGCTGTTGCAGGCTTCGTGTGAATGACAGGATGAAAAGGTGGATTATGTGTTTTTTACAGCACTCGTCTATACTCACGCTGTTGAAAATATTTTATTGAATGATGACGGCGTATCCAGAACATTTTGATGTCATCGTGGTTGGGGGTGGCCACGCTGGCGCCGAGGCGGCGCTGGCTGCCGCGCGCATGGGGTGTGAAACCCTGCTGCTGACACACAATCTTGAAACACTTGGGCAGATGAGTTGCAACCCAAGCATCGGCGGCATCGGAAAAAGCCACCTTTTAAAAGAAGTGGATGCCCTTGGCGGCGCCATGGCGCTTGCCACAGATGAAGCGGGCATCCAGTTCCGCATCCTCAACAGCAGCAAAGGGCCTGCAGTGCGCGCCACACGCGCGCAGGTTGACCGCGTGCTCTACCGCAGCGCCATGCGGCGCCGGCTGGAGCGGCAGCCGCACCTCACATTGTTTCAACAACCAGTGGTTGACATACTTCTGCACGGCGAGCGCGTGCAAGGTGTGCGCACACAAATGGGGCTGGATTTTCATGCGCGCGCTGTTGTCTTGACAACAGGGACATTTCTCAATGGGCGCATTCACATTGGTCTGGAAAACTATGCGGGCGGGCGCGCTGGCGACCCGCCGGCGTTGGTGCTGGCGCAGCGGCTGCGGGAATTACAGTTGCCGCAAGGTCGGCTGAAAACCGGCACCCCTCCCCGTCTGGATGGAAATACCATAGATTTTTCCAAGTGTCAGGAGCAGCACGGTGACGCCAATCCTGTGCCTGTGTTCAGCTTCATGGGTAGCGAAGCCATGCACCCGCGCCAAG
>JAFZZD010000428.1 GCA_017615955.1 Victivallales bacterium | reverse complement strand
GACTTGACGGGCAAACTGGTGGAACTAGACTATGACAATGAAATCGAAGTACATATTCCAGGCGAATTCAGCAAACGCGGCGGCATAGTAGATTTATATTCACCTTTGTACGAGGCGCCAGTCCGCATTGAGTTCTGGGGCAATGAAATTGATTCCATAAGATTCTTTGACCCCAACAGCCAGCGCTCCTACAAGGACGCCGATGAAATAAAGGTGGTTCCAAGAGGCACAGCCCTGCTTGGAGACGAGGCACGGGAAACCACCAGCATCAGGAGTTTCTTCAAAAAGGACATTTGCACGACCTTCGTAAACCAGGACCGCTTTTCAGACAGCCTCCTGCATTACTTTGACATGGAGACCGTCAATCAATGGGAGGAAATGGAGAGCACATTTTCCTCACCGATCAATGTTCAAGTCAGCCCAGAGGACACCAACAACGGAAGCAATCCTCTAAAATTCGATGCATTGAGCCTGGAGGCCAACTTCAGCAAGTTCCTGCCTGAACTGGGCGAATCAGCCGCCGTATGGCAATGGCAGCAGTTGAGGGACGCTGTGCGCCGCTGGAATGCCAGCGGCTATACGGTTGTTGCCTGCTGCAACGAAAAGGGCGAGGAAGAGCGTTTCAGGCAATTGCTGGCCGAGCACAAGGAAACGCCGGAGGCGAAACGTGGCAAGCCCGCCACCATGCCCATAATCATCGAGAACCAGCATCTGGAGTGCGGGTTGATGCTGCTGGACGCGAAAGTCGTCCTCCTCAGTTCTGGCGAACTGTTTGGTCGCAAGACAAACACCCGCCGCAAAAAGGCGGTGGAGTACAAGCACGAAAATTCCCTGACAGGGGATGTGGAACTGGAGGAAGGCAGCTACGTTGTCCACGCTTCGTATGGCATCGCCATTTATCACGGAATACAGCGCATAACCTCAGGCGGCGATGTGCAGGAAGTGATGAAGCTGGAATTTGCAAGCGAAAAAATGCTGTATGTTCCACTGGAGCAGTCCTATCTTGTAAGCCACTATCTGGGCGCAGGCAAGGCCGCCCCTAAACTGAGTTCTTTAAGCAGCCCATCCTGGCGCAGGGCAAAGGACGAGGCGGAGAAATCCGCCGTTGACCTGGCTGCGGAATTAATCAAAATGGAGGCATTGCGTGAAAACGCAAAGGGCGACGCAATGAAGCCAGTCCCCGAATGGGAACGCTCCTTTGCAAACTCATTTCCATACGCCGAAACGCCAGACCAGACCTCCGCTATCGCAGATGTGCTCGCCGACATGGAAAAGGACAAGCCAATGGACAGGCTACTCTGCGGCGATGTGGGATACGGCAAGACAGAGGTCGCAATACGCGCCGCATTCCGGGCCGTGCTTAACGGAAGGCAGGTGGCCGTGCTGGCGCCCACAACTCTCCTGGCACAGCAGCACTACAACAGTTTCAAGGAAAGAATGGCGGAATACCCCGTCAGGATAGAGGTGCTCTCCAGATTCAAGACCAAATCACAGCAGGAAAAGATTCTTGAGGCCACAGCAACTGGCGAAGTGGACATACTCATCGGCACACATCGCATTGTGCAGGACGATGTGCATT
>JAFZZD010000427.1 GCA_017615955.1 Victivallales bacterium | reverse complement strand
TCTCCTGCTGGCCGCCTGTGCCAGCGGGAGAAGTCAAGCCGGAGGAAGGCGCGGAGGCTGAGTACGAGAAAGAGGGATTTGTGTCCGGTTTGCCGCTGAGGAAATTCGAGCCGGCGCTCACCGTGGCCATGCCCAGGGCCACGCCTGTTGACACGGCACTTGTGATTCGTCCGCTGGACAGTGGATCAACGTGTGCGGTGCCGCCCTGCATGACGCAGCCGGCAATCATTGGCGGCAGGCGGGTTATGAAGAGCAGGAGGGCAATGGAGGCGACCAGCGTTGCGCCAAAGGTGCCAAACGTCTCAAAACTTGAACTTGCCTTTAATCCATCTCCACCGCCTACGACACTGAACGTTGTCTCAAGCATGAAGTACTTGCCGATTGCCGCAACGACAAGCATTGTGAACAGCGCCATACATTGGGCAATCACCGTTTTGAAATAGGTGAGCGCAATATCCGATGTCCAGCGGCAGCCACCGAAGCCAAGAAAGATCAGCCCTATATACCCATATAGCCAGATTGTTGCCGATTGCAGTGCAATATTGATTGAAATGAGTATCATGATAACAAAGCACGCAATCGATATGAAAAATATACATATAGATTCGGCTATACCAAGAGATGGGTACATCTTGATAAATGTATTATATATATTTACTCCATAGCTGGCGAATGACTGTTCCATACCTGATGCCAGAGAGCTTTCCGCTTCTCCAGCCAACTGCACGAAGGATCTGTACAAGCCGTTAATGAAATTCAATCCGCCGCTCATGTTCTGCAAAAGCCACAGATACAGGCCGGCAAAAATGGAAAAACGCAGAAATTCGCCGGCAAACTCCGCCAATTCGGCACGGCGCAGCAGCATCTGTCCGCCGGTCCAGACCAGGCTGATTGTTGCCAGTATCCAGTACATGGAGGTTGCGTGGCCGATCAGCACTCCGGAAAAATTTGATGCGGCATCCCGGTATTTTTCCGCGATCTTCGTTGGAAGCATGACGATTTCTTCCGCATGACAGGAAACAGCAGCAAACAGAAGGAACGCCATCCCCAAAAACAGTACGATCTTCGTTTTGCTTTTCATGTCCGGCGTGCCTTACTTACAGGGCTGGGCAAGACGTTCCACCACGGCTTTGTGCCGCGCTTTTTCTGCGGCTTCTGTCATCATTTGGGCGTTGACAGCTGCCAGGTACGCATCGAACGTGGATCGAAGCTCAAGTAATTGTCCGGACATGTTTGCCAGAAACTGGTTGCTGTACTGGATTGCCTCCAGCCGGCCCTCGGCCGACTGGGCATTGTTTTGCAGGTCTTGCAGCCGTTCTGCCTGTTGAGAGAGCGATTCCTGCTGATGCTCCAGGACGCGGGCCACGTTGTCGTTGGCGTTCTTCTGGGCATTCAGTCCCTCCTCATCGGACTTCAGCATCTTTTTTTTGTTCTCCTCGCTCATTTCATTGAACCATGCTGCGCCGCGATAGGCATCCACTGTGGCGAATGTTTTGAGGTATGACTTGAGACTGTCAAAGTTGCTCAGACGCTTGTAATAGGCGATCTGAT
>JAFZZD010000426.1 GCA_017615955.1 Victivallales bacterium | reverse complement strand
TTTCGCGGCGGCTGGCTACCGTGTCGCGCTGCATTGCTGCAATTCGTTTGCCGAAGGGCGTGCGCTTGCGGAGGAGCTTGGCGGCATTTGCGTCCAGGTGGATTTCCATGACATGGAGGCCGTCTCCACGATAATCCCCAAGCTGCGGGAGCTGGGCTTTGCGCCTGACGTGCTGGTCAATTCCGCCTCGTCCTACAGGCGTGGCTGCCTGGCTGAAACGGGTCCTGAGATGCTTCGTGACATGTTTGCCGTCAACTTCGAGGCGCCATTTGAGCTGATGCGCTCATTCAAGGAGCATTGCGGCAAGGGGGCGATAATCAACATGACGGACCAGCGGACAGCCTATACGGACCCAGCGGCTGGCGCATACGGGCTGGCCAAGAAGGCGCTTGCCTCTGCCACGGAGGCGGCTGCGCTGGAGTGGGCTCCGTCCATAAGGGTAAATGCGCTTGCGCCTGGGCTTGTGCTATCGCCGCCAGGCGTCAACCCCTCGGCGATAGAAAAACTGCTGCCGAAGGTGCCTTTGCAGCGGCGCACCACTGAGGACGAAGTAGCGGACGCATGCCTGATGCTGGCTGAAAACCAGGCAATGACTGGACAGACATTGTATCTGGACGGCGGGCTGCATCTTCTCGGGCATTCCGTGGAGACAGTCAAGAAAAAGTGAAAATCTTTGCTTTGATGTTCGAGTCAATTTCAAAACTGGAGCGAAATTGACTCTGTTTTTGAAGGGGAGACTGCAATGAAAATCAGAATACTGGGCAGCTGTTCAGGGACCGAGCCAATGCCAGGGCGCCATCAGACTTCCTGGACGCTTGAGGCAGGAGGCAACCTGTACTTTTTCGACGCAGGGGAAAACTGCCATTACAATTCGTACCTGGCTGGCGTTGATTTCTTTTCGATGAAGGCTGTCTTCATCTCGCACGGGCACAGCGACCATCTGGCTGGGCTGCCGCTGCTGCTGTGGCTGCCGCGCAAACTGATGGCCGTAAGAAGAATCCCTGAATATCCCTCCGATGAGATAGGCCTCTATTTCCCTGAGGAGGGGCTGTATAAGGCCCTGTGCGGATTCTGGGAGGCCATGGAGACGCCGCTGAAATTGCCCTACAAGGAACACATCGTCAAGGAAGGGCGAATATACGACGACGGCGTTATCACAGTCGATGCGGTGCACAACAGGCATCTTGCGCCCAAGGCGGACGGGACCTGGCGCAGCTTCAGCTTCCAGATTGTCTGCGAGGGCAAGAAGATCGTATATTCAGGCGACATTGCCGACCTGAGCGAACTGGACTGCTTCCTTAAAGGAGGCAAATGCGACCTGTTCATGATGGAGACTGGGCACCATCATCCATGGGAGGTGGCGAAGCGGCTGCGCGATGGCGACTATGACATAGGGCAGCTGATATTCATGCACCATGGCAGGGATTTCCTGCTGCGGCTTGACGAAAGCGCCAGGCTTACCCAGGAGGCTTACCAGGCGCCTTTCATAGTCGCCGAGGACAATCAGGTGCTCTATTTGTAGTGTCAAATTGAAAAAATAATTGTGTTTTGGCATTGATTTGCGCGATGATTTTGCGGCTTTTGCACTTTTCCTGTTTTTCTCTTGAAAAAAAGGTGCTGTGCAATATGTTAAGCCCGATTTTTCTTTTTCGACGGAAATGGTTTTGGTTTAAATTAGGATATAGTGGCAACAAAAGTAAAGAGGGGTTATGTACTGGTTAGACTGGATTTTGATTTGGGTTCCGTTGCTGATTGTCGTTTACTTCGGATTGAAAAGTCAAAAGTATGTCAAAAGCGTGGCTGACTTCCTGTCGGCTGGCCGAATAGCGGGTCGATATCTCATATGCGTCGCGGGCGCAGAGGCTGGCCAGGGGCTCATAAGCGTCGTGGCGACCATGGAAATGTACTACCGCAGCGGTTTCGCCATGTCCTTCTGGTCAACGCTGACGGCCCCAGTCGGAATGGTGCTTGGCCTTCTGGGCTTCTGCACGTACCGTTATCGTGAGACCAAGGTCATGACAA
>JAFZZD010000425.1 GCA_017615955.1 Victivallales bacterium | reverse complement strand
GACTTATGGGACTCATGGGACTCATGGGACTCATGGGACTCATGGGACTCATGGGACTCATGGGACTCATGGGACTCATGGGACTCATGGGACTTATGGGACTCATGGGACTTATGGTTGCGTTGTCCCAGATTTCCCAGGTGTCCCATGAGTCCCAGTAAAAAGGGACTGGCCAATTAATCACAAAACACTTTCATGAAACAAAGACTTCTGACTGCGATACCCTTGATTTTGATTGTGGTGCTTGCCATTGTTTTCGGGGACAAGTGCCATGGTCTGCCATTCCTGGTATTTGCGCTTGCCATGGTGCTGGCGGGCATGTACGAGGCATTCACCATGGTGGACATTCCATGCCGCAAGGCGTTCAGCTCCATTGCCATGGCATTCGCCGCGCTGTTTGTGGTTAATGCGCAGTTGCAGGTGCTTGTTCCGTCTTTAGGAGGGTATGCGCCGTATATCGACATCCTCGTTATTGGCTGCTATGCACTTTGCGCTGTGGCGCCAGTATTCCGCCAAGGACCCAGCAAGGAGATGTGCGGTGCCTACTTGGCTTCGCTGGGCATATTCATCTATGTCGCCTGGATGCTGAGTTTCCTGGGGAAACTGTTTTTTGTTAAGTTTGACTTTGCGTTGCCTTGGCAAGGGCGCAACCTGTTCCTGTTCATAATCGCGGTCACCAAGATGGCAGATGTGGGTGCATACGTGGTGGGCAGCCTTACTGCGAAGATGCCTGGCGGCAATCACAAGCTGGCACCTCGCCTCAGCCCCAAGAAGAGCATAGAGGGGCTGATTGGCGGAACTGTATTTTCCGTGGGCACCGCCTTTGCATTGGCGTATATACCAAACTTCATCCGTGTATGCGAAACATCTGGAGATTGTGTAATTGTAAAATACCCATTTTGCACATTGGAACTGATTGCAATCGGTGTCCTTGCGTCAGTCATCGGCCTGGTTGGCGACTTGATTGAATCCGCGTTGAAGCGTGGCGCTGGACTCAAGGATTCTGGACATATTCCTGGCATTGGCGGCATTCTGGACGTGCTGGACAGTCTTATCCCAATATCACCTTTGTTCTATGCGTATGTTCTCATTAAATTCTGCTAAACTGTCTATTGTTTTGATTGTGCTTGGCCTGGCGGGCTGTTTTACCACAGGACAATACACCAAGGAGGCTTTTCCCCGCGCAGACCAGAAGCACTGGCCTGACGAGGTGGAGGTGGTGGATGTGGTGGTGCGATGTGTGCGTACTGCGGAATATACTTCAAGCCATACATACGCGGTCCGTGAATATGCCATATTCCTGCGGCAGACCTACGGCAAGTGCTCCGAAGGCGGCCTTGATGTGGATGCTGGCATCCGCGCCCTGAACTACATCAAGAAGATACACCACGACGCCAAAGGCGGCAGGAAACTGTGGCGTGAGGCAATGGAACTGGCCCGCTACGAACACGAGGATGAAAACAAGAGAATGCCAGGCTTGCCGCCGCCATTGCCAAAATGATTGACTTTGAAGAAGTATTTCCCGTTGAGGTGGCACGAGATATTGGCACTGAACGCCTGGGCAGGGCAGTGCTTGCCAAGAAGGAACTCCCCTCCACAAACACATTGTGCACGCAGTTGGCTGAAATCGGCGTGCCAGAAGGGCTTGTGGTAGTGGCCGATGCTCAGACTGGCGGTATGGGGCGCAATGGGCACAGCTGGTTCTCGCCTTCAGGCAAAAACCTGTATTTTTCATTGCTGCTGCGCCCCGAATGCAGGCCAGGCGTGGTGCCACAGCTTGCCATTGTGGCTGCATTGTCATTGCACGATGTGGTGTGCCGCCTGTGCCCTGGCAAAACGATTGGCGTGAAATGGCCCAATGACCTGCTTTGCGAGGGCGCGAAACTAAGCGGCATACTCTGCACAATGTCCTGTACTGGCGCCAATGTGGATCATGCAGTGGTTGGAATCGGCGTTAATGTTAACATGCAGGCTGACGAGTTTCCTTCCGATGTCAATGCCACTTCCATGAGTTTGCTTTGCGGCAAGGAATTGAGCCGAGCACACGTCCTGGCGGAGTTCCTGACTGAATTTGAGGCGTATTATATGGAATGGCAGCAATCCCATACCCTTGCCAGTTTCATTCCTCGCTGGAATGAATGCTCCTGCCTGGAAGGGCAATATGTGGAGGTGGAGCAGGGCAGCAAAATCGTGGCAGGCGTAGTGGAGGGCATTACCGAGGAAGGCCATCTGCGGCTACGGGACGCCTCTGGCAGAATTGCGCTGGCATACGCAGGAGACGCGCATATCCGCAAACGCTAGGCATGCTCTCTTTTAACGCAGCTGTTGTTGTGCAATGCCAGGGGCGGCTGGAAACATCGCGTCCTGACGCGCGGCCCCTGGCCGCGCGGAACAACAATTTCAAGATGCAATTGTAAATGTATTCATCCCTGTACATACATGTTCCGTTCTGCGCTGCCAAGTGTGACTATTGCGGCTTCTATTCGGAATGTGACGCAGGCGGGCACCATCAGGCGTATCTTGCCCGTCTGTTTGAAGAAATGCACACCCAGTGCGGGCAATGCGAGCCATTGCGGTCCATATTCATTGGCGGCGGTACGCCCAGCATGCTGTCGCCTAACGAGTGGCGTAGCTTGTTTGGCGCAATCAAGGAGTGCTTTGCGCTTGCGGCAGACTGCGAGATCACAGCCGAGGCGAATCCAGAGAGCCTAAGCGCACGGCATATCGAGTGCTGGGCTGAACTGGGCATAAACAGATGCAGCCTGGGAATACAGGCGTTCAATGAGGAGGACAGGCGGTTGATCGGGCGGCGCGGCACATTGGACAGGCTGCCGCAAATCGTGCGTGAACTGGATGAGCATGGCATTGTGCGCCGCAACTTCGATTTGATTTTCAATTTGCCAGGGCAGAGCCTGCAAACATGGCGGGATGCCTTGCTTCGTGCAGTTGATTTGGGAGCGACGCATGTCTCCACATACGAGCTGATGGTAGAGGAGGGCACTCCTTTGGCGAAACGGGGCTTTGTGGGCGGCGATGACGAGGCGTTCCTGCGCTTCTGGGATGAAACGGAGAAAGTCCTGTCCCAGGCTGGCTTGCACCGCTACGAGATCAGCAACTTCGCCAAGGAAAACGAGGAATGCCGCCACAACCTGGCAGTATGGAAAGGCGGAACTTATTTGGGAT
>JAFZZD010000424.1 GCA_017615955.1 Victivallales bacterium | reverse complement strand
CCAGGCTGCGCACCCTGCGGGCGCTTGCCTGGGGTTACGCATGGTTGCGCCCTGACGGGCGCCCATTACCTACCCTCTTGGGGTACATTGCCTTTTTATGAGGTAATCGCGTTCAAAAAAGTGTCTCGGCTGTTTGACTTTCAGGAAAAGCCCATTACAATTAGCCTTGATTTGGCTTTAACCATTTAGTTTACATTGAAAAAAACACAGGAGAAAACAATGGCAGACAGACCTGACTTCAAGAAACTTGCAAATCCAGCGCGTTCATTCCAGGAAAGTGACAAGCGCATTCTGGGACCAGTGCCCACAATCGCAATCACGCCTGTAAGCGATGGCCGCAGGGGAGCATACGAGGACAATGTGATCAAGACCTGGGCTATGGTGGAGAAGGTATATGACCTGCTCACCAGCAGCGTCCGCCAGCCTGACGGCAAGCCCATCCGCGTGGTGGTCGCCCCCGAAATCGTCTATGGCGCCCGCACGGCGGCCAGGGCGCAGGCATACTATGCGACGCAGGGCGTTAGCGCCAACATCTGGGTTGGCCGCAGCTGGTCCTACTCCGATGAACTCATGGGCGCGGCACAGGGCATCGGCTCATCCGAATGGCAGCAGTGCGCATACGGCCTGAACCAGACAGACCGCCCTGGCGCAGTTTGGCTGAAGGCGTTCACCGCCGCAATGGACGAGAAGAAGCGCCCGATCTTCTGCGTGTATTCACCTGACCTGGAAGACGAGAACGGGCCATTGTCCGACTTCGTGGCAACACGCCTTCTGCGCTTTGCGCGGGCTGCTGCTGCGGTCGCCTACATGCGCGGCAAGAACTACCTGTCGGTTGGCGGTGTTGCCATGGGCATCATTGGCTCCGACGTGCGCCGCAATGCGTTCCTGCATTACCTGGGCATGGGCACGGTGTCCGTTGACATGAGCATCATCAATGGCCGCATAGCCACAGAATACTATGACCACGAGGAATTCAAGAAGGCGATGGAGTTCTTTGCCAAGTTCAAGAAGGTGTTCCTCAACAAGGCAAGCGAGCGCCGCACCGGCATGACGGACCAGGAACTGGTTGAGAAGTGCATCAAGATGACCATGATCGTCCGCGACCTGATGGTAGGCAACCCGCGCCTGGCAGATGCCAAGATCGGCAAGAAGCAGGGCTTCTTCGCCGACGTGGAATACGCCCAGGGCACCTACGCAATTGCCACAGGTACCCAGGGACAGCGCCAGTGGACTGACTACAACCCCAACTTTGACGTGACGGAATCACTGCTCAACTCCTCTTTCGACTGGAGGGGCTTCAGGCCAGCATCGCCAATCGCCACCGAGAACGATTCCAAGAACGGAATGGGCATGCTCATCGCCAATCTGCTGACTGGCGGCGTGCCGCAGTGCTTTGCCGACATCCGCACAAACTGGACGCCCGCCTCCATCAAGAAGGCGACAGGCGTGGATGTGTCCAAGGTCTGCCCACGCGGCATCATCGACAAGCGCAATTCGGGCGCGGCTGCATTGGAGTACGCGACTGACATCTACAAGATCGCCAAGTCCGCCAAGGACAGGGATGTCCAGCTGGTGTGGAGGGACATTTGCGACAGCCCCGCATTCCAGAAGGCGCTTATCGACGCGGCAATCAAGAACACCACCTACATGAATGCCGCGCTGACATACTTCCCGGGCGACGGTCTCTCAAGCCACTTCACCACACCTGGCGGCATACCCATGACATCCTACCGCTACAATATGGTTGGCGACCTGATCACCTGCTCCGTTGTGGAAGGCGAGACAGTCAAACTGCCTGAAAAGGTGGCGGCCCACATCAGCAAGGTCACAGACCCGACCTGGCCAGAGACCTACTGGATGCCGCGCGACATGACATCCCACGAATACATGACCAAGATCGGCCCCAACCATGATGCCAACTCGTTCGGCCTCATTGGCGCGGACATGATTACACTGAACGCCATGCTGCGCATTCCAGTTGATATGCACAACATTCCGGAAGAGGACATCTTCCGTCCCACAATGTGGCAGCGCTTCGGCGGCGACGACTACCGCGCCTGCTCATTCCTTGGACCGATCTACGGCTGATGTTTAGCGCATAAGATGGGACTTGCGGGCTGATTTCAGTCCCGCAAGTCCCATTTGTCCTATAAGTCCCATTTGTCCCATTTTAAGAACCATACAAGCACTATACATTAATGAAAGTATTGATAATTGGCGGCGGTGGCCGCGAGCACGCGTTGGCGTGGAAGATTGCCCAGTCACCGAAGGTTGACAAGATCTACTGCACACCAGGCAATCCTGGCATGAGGGGCGTGGAGACCGTGCCCATAACTGACCTGAACGAGCTGGCGGACTTCGCTGTGGCGAACAAGATTGACTTGACCATGGTGGGGCCGGAGGCTTCCTTGATCGCGGGCGTGGCGGACATCTTCCGCGCACGCGGGCTGCGCATCTGCGCTCCTTCAAAGGAGGCGGCACAGCTGGAGGGCAGCAAGTCATACGCTAAGGACTTCATGCGCAAATATGGTCTGCCGACTGCGGAGGCGCAGCTTTTCACAGACGCGGCTTCCGCGCTGGCATACGCCCGCTGCAAGGGCGCACCGCTGGTTGTCAAGGCTGATGGCCTGGCGGCTGGAAAGGGCGTGACTGTTGCAATGACATTGCCTGAGGCGGAAGAGGCAATCAATGCCTGTTTCAGCGGCGCTTTCGGCGAGGCCGGCTATTCCGTTCTGATTGAAGAATGCCTGTTTGGCGAAGAGGCCTCGATCATAGCCCTTTGCGACGGCAAGACCATCATTCCGCTGGCGTCATCCCAGGACCACAAGCGGGCATACGATGGCGACACCGGTCCAAACACGGGAGGCATGGGCGCATATTCACCGGCTCCTGTGGTGACAGATGAACTTTGGAAGGTGATTGACGCGCAGGTATTGCAGCCCTTCCTGAAGGGAGTGCAGGCTGAAAAACTGGATTTCCGCGGGATAATCTACGCCGGCTTGATGATCACGGCCGAAGGCCCCAAGGTGCTGGAGTTCAACGTGCGCTTTGGCGACCCCGAAACACAGGCAATTCTCATTCGCCTGGAGAGCGATTTGTTCGATGCATTGTGCGCGGTGGCGGACGGAAAGCTGGACCAGGTCCAGCTGAAGTGGTCCGCCAAACCTGCTGTATGCGTGGTCCTTGCCTCTGGCGGCTATCCTGGCCACTATGAAAAGGGGCGTGCAATTTCTGGCATTGCGGAGGCGGAGGCAACAGGCGCAGTGGTTTTCCACGCGGGCACAAAGCAGTCTGGCGACAAGATTGTGACCAATGGCGGGCGCGTCCTGGGCGTGACTGCCTTGGGCAACGACATTTCCGATGCAGTCAAGAACGCATACAAGGCAGTTGCCTGCATTTCCTGGGACGGAATGGAATACCGCAAGGATATTGCGCACCGCGCCTTGGAACGTGTCAAATAAGCAGTGAACAAGCTTCTTGAGGGAAAACGGGCCTGCCTGTTCGACATGGATGGCACTCTCATTGATTCAGAGAGCATCTGGCAGGAGGCAATTCGCATGGCCTTGAGGAAGAAGGGCATCCTTCTTTCCATGGAAGAGGTGGCGTGCCTGGAGTATGGCAGGGCCTGGAACGAAATATTCGATGAGATTCATTCCCGCTGGCCAGAGGCGTATGCCACCCGCATGGATATGGAGGCCTTTACAGTGCCTTACTACAAGCGCATTGCGGCCTCCAGGAACATATCCATACCAGGCTCTGTGGAGGCATTGAGGCAGCTGCAT
>JAFZZD010000423.1 GCA_017615955.1 Victivallales bacterium | reverse complement strand
CACATTCCTCCCGGAATACAGACGCAGCCTCTGCATTGATGTTGGCGATGATCTCCAGAAACGCCACGTCCCTCGCAAGGGAGGCCGCAATCGTGTGGATCTCCAGGTCCACCGACAAGGTGCCCACCACCTGCCCCAAATGTATCAGAGGCACGCAGATAAAAGATATCTGCTCCTTAAGGCTGCGGCTCTTCGTCCTGTTCAAGAAACGCTTGTCCTTGCGAACATCCGGCACAACCTCCGACTTGCCTGTCTTCGCAACCAGACCTGTTATGCCCTCGCCTATGTGATAACGCCCTAAAACACGCTCTTCCGCATTCAACATGCGGGCGGACGCCTCAATGCGCAGCTCGTCCCCCTCCAGCAATGCAAATGTGCCCCGAACCATGTTCATTCGGCGAGACAATATCTCCAGCACCTCCTCCAGCAGCAGCCTTACATTCCTCTCACGCACCACTGCCTTCGTGATCTCCTGGAGCACCAGTATCTCTGTCAGTACATTAGCTGTCATTATTTCTTTTCTGTGTTAAGCCCAAATCCATGCTTCTTTTACAAATATTAATCATTACCTTTGCAATTATTGTGCCATATTTAACATTTTTTGTAATTCTTACGTAAAATTCAGGATATTTTGTAAATGCCCCAAGTTTTTTACGCTAAATGTAAGACTGAAATCCAACTTGTTACAGAAATTGTAAGGAATATACACTGGCTTTACAATTATGCAAACACGCAACATAATGGCTTTGCCATATTCAGCCCCCCAATGGGGCCTAAAATTGGCATACCAATTGCATTTTCACTCTTGCGACCATTTAACCACACCTTTAAACAAGGAGAAAACACCATGAACATCAACTATGATGAAAGAGAGTTGCTTCCGCTGCTGATGCCTTCCACCTGCCATCCAAAGCGCACGGTGAAATGCAGCATCACTGCAAACGACCACTACGCAGGCAGGAAACTGGCAAACATACTCTCCAGCAAATATGGTGCAGTCACCTTGCCGAATGACAAGATGAAGGTGCACTTCTCTGGCATCGCAGGCGACTACTTCGGCAGCGGCTTGGTTTCGGGAATGACATTCGTGGCGGATGCCATCGGCGCCCATGGCTGCTCACAAATGCATGGCGGCTCGGTGGTAATTCTGGACGAGCCTGGCAAGGACTTCGCGGAAGATTTCTCTGGCGGCTGCGCGTATGTGTATGACGACAGTGCCTTGCTGGCTGGTAACGCAAAACTTCTGGTACGCCACATCGCGGCCACATCTGCCGAAGCAAGCTACCTCAGGGCCTTAGTGGAAGAACATGCGCGTCTTACAGGCTCAACCAAGGCACTCGCCCTTCTGAAGAACTGGAACGAGGCAGTGGCAAACTTCGTCAAGGTAACAGCTGCATAATCATCGGAGCCGCTGGCTTCAGCCAGCGGAAAAGGCTTGCAATGCCAATAGTTTTGCAATTACCTCATAACACATCAATTTTACTTAGGAGAAGATTCACAAATGGACAATTACATTGAACGGGTTCTAGAGGATGTCAGGCGCAAGAACAGCGACCAGCCAGAATTTCTGCAGGCTGTGCAGGAAGTCATGACAACCCTGAAACCCGTGTTGGAAAGGCATCCTGAATATGAGGAGAGCGCTATTCTTGAAAGACTTTCGGAACCTGAACGCATAATCGTTTTCAGCGTGCCATGGATGGATGACAAGGGGCACATCAGAATCAACAGGGGCTACCGCGTGCAGTACAGTTCCGCCATCGGGCCATACAAGGGCGGCCTTCGCTTCGACCCCACTGTCAATATCAGCGTGCTGAAGTTCCTGGCATTCGAGCAGGTCTTCAAGAACTCCCTCACCACGCTGCCGCTGGGCGGCGCAAAGGGCGGCTCCGACTTCAATCCAAAGCAAAGCCCCCATACCCCAGGCCTGCGCTGCAGCGACCTGGAAGTCATGCGCTTCTGCCAAAGTTTCATGCTGGAGCTGCAAAGGCACGTGGGTCCAAATACAGACGTGCCCGCTGGCGACATGAACGTGGGCGGCAGGGAAATCGGCTACCTCTTCGGGCAATACCGCCGCATCAACAACGAGTGGAGCGGCGTCCTCACTGGCAAGGCGCTCTCCTTCGGCGGCTCCCTCATCAGGCCTGAGGCAACTGGATACGGCGCAGTCTATTTTGCAGAGAACATGCTGGCTGTCAAGAAAGACAAGATCGAAGGCAAGAGCTGCGTCATTTCAGGCGCCGGCAATGTGGCCTCGTATGCGGCGCTGAAGCTGCTCAGCCTGGGCGCAAAGGTGGTTTCGCTCTCCGATCGTTCGGGCGTCATATTCGTTGAAAGGGGCTTGACTGAAAACGATGTGCGCTTCATCATGCAGCACAAGGAAATCGCCCGAGGCGAAATCAGCGAAATATACCAGAAGATCCCTGGCGCAAAGTTCATTCCCAATGCGCGTCCATGGCAGATTCCCGAGAAGATCGACTGCGCGTTCCCCTGCTCACGCCAGAACGAACTGGATGGCGGCGATGCGGAATACCTCATCAACCACGGCTGCAACCTGGTGGTGGAAGGCGCAAACATGCCTTCAACGCCAGAGGCGGTGGATTGCTTCCTAAAGGCCGGCATACTCTACGCGCCAGGCAAGGCGGCAAACGCCGGCGGCGTGGCCACGTCAGGTCTGGAAATGTCCCAGAACTCGGAACGCCTGCTCTGGTCAGCAAAGGTGGTTGACGAAAAGCTGCGCGAGATCATGAAGGCAATCCATGACAATGCATACGAAGCGGCAGAGGAATACGGCTTCAAGGGCAACTACGTGGTGGGCGCCAACATCGCCGGCTTCACAAAAGTCGCCGAAGCCATGCAGGCCCAGGGCTTCTAACGCAAAGGCGCTGTTTTTAACGCAGAGGCGCAGAGGCGCAGAGTTTTTTATACCTTTTTTGCCAAGCCGCCAATTATCGTAGCCGCTGGCTTCAGCCAGCGGAAAAGACAGGCTTTT
>JAFZZD010000422.1 GCA_017615955.1 Victivallales bacterium | reverse complement strand
CTTGTTCGTTTTCGCCTGTTGGATAAAGCACAGGTTGGCCAACTTGTTCTTTTTCGCCTGTTGGATAAAGCACAGGTTGGCCAACCCGTGCGGTAAATCTAGGGCTTTGCCCTGTCGCTTGTTCAACTTGAGTGGGCGCCGCAACCGCGCCCACATTTTCATGCTTTCTGGATGACGGAGCTGTCGTAGTCGGCAGGTGCCTCGTAGCCCAGCAAGTTGATGCATGTGGCGGCTATGGAACTTATTCCCAGGCCTTCCTTGAGGCTGGTGCTGTAGTCGCCAGCATATTCTGGGTCGTAGATGATGCAGGGCACTGGATTCAGGGAGTGGGCGGTCTTGACCTTGGGCACGCCATTGTCCATTGAGACCGAGCCGTCCTTCTTGTGCTCCAGCATGTCGTCCGCATTGCCATGGTCTGCAGTGATCACCAGGATGCCGCCAGTCTTGTCAATTGCCTTCTTGATGCGGGCGATGCAGAGGTCAACTGCCTCCACGCCAATCTTCACTGCCTGGAACACGCCTGTATGGCCCACCATGTCACCATTTGGGAAGTTGCATCTGATGAAGTCATACTTGCCAGAGAGGATGCCGTCCACTACCACGTCCGTGATTTCTGCGCCTTTCATCCATGGGCGCTGCTCGAAAGGCACCACGTCCGACGGCACTTCCACATATTCCTCCAGCTTGCCATCGATCTTTCCAGAGCGGTTTCCATTGTAGAAATATGTGACATGGCCGTATTTCTGGGTTTCGGAGCAGGCAAGTGTGCGCAGTCCCAATGCAGCCAGGTATTCGCCTGAAGTGCGGGTGATGGAAGGCGGGCTTGTGAGAAAGCGCTTCGGCACATGCAGGTCGCCATCGTACTCCATCATTCCAGCATAAACCACATCTGGCCTGCGGACGCGGTCGAAATGTGTGAAGTTGTCCTGCTCGAAGGCAGCGGTGATTTCCAAGGCACGGTCGCCGCGGAAGTTGAAATATACCACGCTGTCCCCATCCTGGATAGTGCCCACTGGCTTGCCGTTCTCGGCGATGACAAATGCGCCCAGGTCCTGGTCAATTGCGCCAGTGCGCTGGCGCAATGTCTCAATCGCTTCATGTGCGGAGGCGAATTGCTCGCCCTCGCCCAGCACGTGTGTCTTCCAGCCACGCTCCACCATTGGCCAGTTTGCGTTGTAGCGGTCCATTGTGATGAACATCCTGCCGCCACCAGATGCGATCCTCGCGTCGCAGCCGCCCTGGCGCAGTTCCGCCAGGAAATCCTCGAACGGATCCACATACTGCAATGCGGAGGTCTCGCCCACGTCCCTGCCGTCCAGCAAAATATGCACGCGTATCTTCTTTACGCCTTCCTTTGCGGCCTGAAGCATCATTGCCTTGAGGTGGTCGATATGCGAGTGCACATTGCCGTCGGAGAAAAGACCGATGAAATGCAGCGTGGAGTTCTTTGCAAGCACATTGCCCGCGATGTCCTTCCACGCCTGGCCCTGGAACATGGTGCCGCTGCTGATGCTGTTGCTGACCAGCTTCGCGCCCTGGTCGAAGACACGGCCCGAGCCAATGGCGTTATGCCCCACCTCGGAGTTGCCCATGTCCGCATCACTGGGAAGTCCAACCGCCTGGCCGTGGGCCTTGAGTTTCGTGTTGGGGCAGTTAGCCAGCATCCACTCCAAAGTTGGCTTGCTGGCGGCGGCGACTGCGTCGCCATCGCTGTATTTGCCGAAGCCAACACCATCCATAATCACCAGCACCACAGGGCCACGACGGCCCTTGAACCAATTCGCCTTAGGCAGTTTCTCAAGCATCCTCAAAAATCCTTAAAATAATTAACCTTGTTGCTGTAAAACAAAAATCGGCATAATCTAATGCGGAGACGTCCAAAATCAACGCAGAGGCGCAGAGTATTTAACGCAGAGGCGCAGAGACGCAGAGACGCAGAGTTTTTAACGCAGAGACGCAGAGACGCAGAGACGCGGAGTTTTTATTGATTATCACAATGACACAACAGATGTTTTGATATTGGGACAACTATTGCAGTCTATAGAAAAAACTAAAAAAACTCCGCGTCTCTGCGTCTCTGCGCCTCTGCGTTAAAAAACTCTGCGTCTCTGCGT
>JAFZZD010000421.1 GCA_017615955.1 Victivallales bacterium | reverse complement strand
GCATAACAGAAATGAAAGACACACTTCAAAGACTGGCCGACATGGCCGTGGGCCTCTCATCGCCCGAAACTGTCCAAGAGGACAATTTCGGCTTCACAATGGACATTCACGAAACGCCAATCGACTTTTTCGCTCTGGAAGATGACACAGGCACCGCCTATTGCCGTGCTCTTGTGGGAAGCTGCGGCGACAGCCCCTGCCCCGTCAGCTTCGCGGAAGCCGCATTGCGCGGCAACTTCTTCTGGCGCGCAACAGACGGCGCCACCCTCTCCCTTAATGAAAGTGAGAACGCCATATACCTCACTGACCGCTTCGATGACACCGCATTCGAGGATGAGGACGCCTTTGGCGCCTACATCGACGGTTTCCTGCGCATGCTCCAGGACTGGAAAGCACGCCTTGCAACCACCATTTCAGCAGAGGAGGTCCAAAAATGATGCCATTGCCTGAATCATTCAGCATTTCACTTGACGACTTCGGCAAGAAGCTTGGAATGGAGCTGTACTTGGAGGATGGACGCTGCAGTTTTAACATCGATGGCACCATTGACGTTGAACTGAACTACATCTATGACGCGCACGTTGTAATCGCGTGGGCAAATGTGGGATATGCACCTGAAGACGACTTCCAGGAGGAACGGGCGCGAGCGCTGCTGGCCCTAAACGAACTGGCCGCGCCAAACGGCGGCTTCTCCATTTCCATGGATCCAGAGACGCGCATGGTCATCGCCCATGACCATAGGCCCGCAGAGCTTTTTGATTCAGCGGACCGCATAGCCGCGTGGATTGATGCACTTGTGGATTTGGTGAACCATATCCGCACGGATTTCGAGGAGCGCTTTCCAAGCGCAGACCTGCCTCTTGAACTCGAAGACGAAGAGGAGGCCTGATATATGCCAGATCTCATTTCAGACGCAACTCTTGGCAACCGTTTCTGGACAGTTGGCGATTTAATGCCCCTTGAACAAGCCCAGCCAGCCCTTGCTGCAACGGAGGGGAAAAGCGTAAAACACGATTCCACAGTCATCTCCTTCGTCAACGCCGGAGGCGACACCATGGCCAGAAGCGCCATCAACAAGGCGGAACTCTTCGCGGCCTCCCATATCCTGAATGCAGAGCAACAGCAGCTTGAGGCCGATAAATCAGCCAGAAACATCAGTGTCCTCATCGGCGGCAGTGAAGCCGTGGATGACTTCGTGGACAAAGCGGCACAGACCTTCATGCACCGCAATCCTGGCGTGTCGGAAGCAGACGCCAAAGCAGTCTGCAGCAAAGCCCTCAACAAGCTGATGGCATCTGATGAATTCGACACACGTGCAAAAGCACAGATTCCAGGAGGCGGCCCAGACGCATCAAGGGCACTAGGCCCCCTGGGACTGGCCTCCGCGAAAAACGCGGTCCTAGGCCTTGCGCAGATGCTCAAGGACGGGCAAATCAGCGAAAATGCAGTGCTAGTGCTTGCCAACGGCAATTATTACGATGCGTCAAACCGCACGGATTTGCTGAAGCTTACGGCGGCATCAGCCTCCAAAGTAAAGGAACTTTTCGTTGCAGAGGAACGCTACAAGGCGCTGGTCCAGCAATGCAAGGACAAGTATAGGGAGATTGAAGGCAGCCTCTCGCAAGAGCAGAAAACCAAGATTGAAGGCGACATTGCTATAATGGAGCAACGCATGAACGATGTCATCGCCAAGCGCAAGGCGGCGACACAATGCATAAAAACCGACTATCTTCTCTCGGACCCGACGAAAGAAGTCAGCAGCGATGCAAAGTTCCAGGAAAAGCAGCTTGACGAGATACGCGATTCTCTGCGCGCATTCCGATATGACATCGACCGCGCACGAGGCACCAGCATGGGCATGATGGAACGGATGCGGCGTGGGGCGGACGATTTGCGCTCGTCCGTCACGGAGCACCGTGTCACCAAGGCCCAGTACGATGGAATCAAGGCGGCGGACGACATGTTCAACACCAGTCTGCTTAATCTTCGCGGACAGCTTTTTGGTCACATGGATTTGCCACAGCCAAAACACCAGGGAGGAGACATTTATGAAAAAGTGTCAGCGGATGTTGGACTAGGAGATGTCATCTGCACCGATGACATGGCCAAGGCTGCCACTGACTTTTCTCACCTCACAAACGACCGCATCCGATATCACTACTCTGGCGTGGAATCGCTTGAGGCAAAGAATTACAAGGCAATAAACGATGAACTGGGCAGCATAGCCAGATCTGGAGGCAAAAGGACTGTAACCCTGCACATGGGCGTTGACGCAATGTTTAAGATTGGCCTGTTTGGAGTGGATGCCAAAGCGAAGGCGGGCGGATCGGCAGATGTCAAGGCCACAATCAGCGTGGACAATTCCAAAGGCACTGTGAGCGTCACCTATTACGTTGGCGGCAAGGTGGGAGGCAGCGCTTCCATAACTGCTGGCATTGATCCAGATGGCAAGGTATCAAAACCAGGCATTGGCGCAAAGGCGTCTGTCAGTGCATCTGGTGGCGGCGGATATGCCGTCACCAAGACATACGCCAATTTTGAGGAGTTTGCCAAGACCATCTCAAAGCAAAATATACTTATGACGCCGCGGCCCCGTGAGGCATTCCTCGCCTGGGGCAAGGCCGCCCTGAAGGGCATAGGCCATTGCTTCGTTCTGGGGGCCACAGTCACTGGCTTCCGCATACATCGCAGCAATATGGACCAGGCTGCATACAGCGCGACACTGCGGAACCGCAACATATTCGGCGAAATGGGAGGAGTTTTCCTGAAAAAGCGCAATGTGGAACTCGTTGGCGAACGCAAAACCGTCAGCATTGACGGTAGCCTAAAGGGGAGCGTCAAAGGCGGCGTCTATGTAATACCGAATGCCACTGGCAAATTTGACTCCATTTTAGATGGCTCAATTTCAGACAGCCTCACTGGCTCCAAGGAGATTTCTGTTCACGGAAAGCTATACCAGTCCTTCGCAAAGACGCTCAACGTATGCTCTCAGCAATTCCTGCAAACCCGCTTCGACACCGATGCGGCAGAGATGGATGGCACATGGAAGGATGACCTTGTCGGGATAGTGGCATCAGGCGCAGATGGCAATGCAACTGGCATTGCCGAATCAATTTCCATGCTTGACAAAAAACTGACTGAACTTGAGGAATCGGTGCTGGGTTCGGAAAAGAAGGATGATGCATTTTGGCATGACTTCGCCGCCAAGGCCAAGCTGCTTGCAGTCGCAACCGCGCTTCTGACAAAGCGGGCAGAGGCACTGGACGAAGCGGCGGAGGGGGCGGCAACGGCAAAGACGGCAGCAAAGGCAGCAGGCGAATACATCATTCCGCGCCTGGCAAATCCAGTCGTCAAGATTCCGTCAAAAATATACAATGAGGAATTCTTCAATGTATTTGATGTGGCGACGCCACGCACTGCAACCACTGTCTTTTCCGCAAAAGTCTCATACGATGCATTCAGCAAACCCATCGAGGGCTTTCTAAATGGAGTCAAGGGTGGAGCAGGCACGATATCAAAACCCGTCGTTGACGTGGCAAGGGACACTATCGGCCTGTCAGGAACCTTTGAATACCGCTTGACTTCGGAAAAGGTGGTCTCAAAGCATGTTGACAAGCGGCCTTGGCTCCAAAAAGGCAAAAAATCAGTTGAAATCCGTCTTCCCGCAACCGCGCCATTGCGCGTCGTAGTCGATCACATAGCCAGGCAGTACATTAAAAACAAAGGCGGGCACGACCAGTTGGAAGAGTCAAAATGGGTGAAAGAATTCGAGGACGGCTTGATTGACAGCCTGAAGCTCGCGGCAGGAGACGTTGCCATTGAAAGTACCGTGCCTCTTCTTGAAATGTCCCTTGGCGATCTTGAAAAATGGAACCCCAGTGTTAGAAAGCTTCTCGCCGGGGTAAAAGACCTGAAAGACTTTCGGGACGAATCATACGCATTCAATGACGATTCATTCAAGACAATCAGACTTGACTTTGACAGCGAATGGCGCTTCTCAAGCATCAAACTTTCAGAGGACTATGATTCGGAAGCCAAGCTGGAGATTGCCCCGGAGTACGTTTCCGTTGACTTGTCCCTGTCATCCGCCACTTCGGTGACAGACTGGTCAATGCTGCCGCGCCCAAAACCAAATGACCTTATGAAACGCGCGGCGGACTATAAGCTTGCAGGTAACACAGAGGGCTTTGTGAACTGCCTGAACCGCAGCAAGAAAGGTGTTTTAAGGCTGCTGGAGGCGGGACAGACAGGCGCACCGAACCGCCCAGATGACATATACTGGCATGATGATGTCAGAACAATGCAGCATACCATGGACGAATGCACTCAACTGCTTGACACACTGGCTGCAGGAGACAGCACTGTTGCTGAGCAGGCAAAGGCACTGCGCGGTTCATTCGCTCAGCTAGTCGCGTCAGTCAGAACCCCGCAGCCAAACCAGGAAGCCGATGCCCGGCTCAGGCTGGCAGCAAACTTCTTCACCATGGCTGCGCAAATCTACACACTCGCCGAAATGGCCGAACACGCCTGATAGCGTTGCCCGGATGGGCTTCGCTACGTCAGGAAGGTCTGATAGTCCTCGTAATTGCGCTTCAGCAGGGCAGGCGTGTCCAGGCCATACGGGCATTTCTGCCTGCATTGCCCGCAGTTGATGCAGTCCTTGATTTTCTCCACTTTTGCACGCCATTCAGGCGTCAGATGGAACGCCACAGGCCCTCGACGCAGAAGCAGGCTGATTCTGGCGCAGTTTCCAATGTCGATTTTTGCGGGGCAGCCTTTCATGCAATAGCCGCATCCACGGCAGAATTCGCCGCCTAGTTCCTTTTTATCAGCCTCTATGCGCTCCCGCATTTCCTGCGTCATTTCTGGCACATTGTCCATAAAGCGCAGGAATTCATCCAGTTCCCACTGGTGCTGTATTCCCCAGATTGGCAGCAGATTCGGGTACTGCGCCATGAATGCGGCGGCTGTCTCCGAACTGGTGATAAGCCCGCCTGACAGCCCCTTCATGGCGATTATGCCCACATCCGCAGCCTCTGCTAATCCTGGCAATTCCAATTCCTCATCTGTTGAAAGATATGACAGAGGAAACTGCAAGGTGTCAAACAAACCAGAGGCAATTGCCTCCTTGGCCAATGCCAGGCGATGGTTTGTTATGCCGATGAAACGAATCCGCCCCTTCCTCTGTGCTTCAAGAGCCGCGTCATAAAGGCCATCCTCTCCGCCTGGCCTGGGGACAAAGGGCGGATTGTGGAACTGATAGACGTCAATATAATCTGTCTTCAGGAGACGCAGGCTGGTCTCCAGGTCGCGGCGCAATTCATCGCCTGTCTTGGCGAAGGTCTTGGTGGCAATGTACAACTTGTCCCTGACATCGGACAGCGCCTTGCCAATTTTCTCCTCGCTGTCGGTATAGTAGCGGGCCGTGTCGAAATAGTCCATTCCGCCGTCAAAGGCATTGCGCAGTATCTTGACTGCCTCGTCCTCGGCTGTGCGCTGTATCGGCAACGCACCAAATGCCTGCGCCGCCACATTCAGACCTGTACGTCCCAACCTTATCCTTCGCATTTTCACTCCTCTTTTCAACGCAGAGACGCTGTCTTTTTAACGCAGTGCTCTGTTCCCCAAGAGGGTAGGTATGTGCGCGGCCATTGGCCGCGCATCAGGACGCGTGACTTCCAGCCGCACCTGGATGTGCCGATATAG
>JAFZZD010000420.1 GCA_017615955.1 Victivallales bacterium | reverse complement strand
CGCGGCTTCCATTTACCTCCCCTCATGGGGAACATAGCCTATCGCAGATCAATTCACTGGATAAGCACCATCTGAAAATTTCGCGGCAGCAGAGGCACTTGGAGAGTCTCTGCAGAATAGCGGTATTTTGCACCAGTCAATGCGGATGATGCCTTGGTGGAGAGGCCAGCACTGCCAAGGAAGCCTTTCTTCAGCTTGATTTCCGCATTGATGGGAGCGTTGCCATAGTTGGTGATGACAAGCAAAGCCTTGTCTTTTTTCATCCATGCGGAGCAGTGCACGTTGTGAGGCATGGCTTCAATGATGCTTGTCTCCGCAATATGGAATGGCAGGAATTCAGCCTTTTCAGTGCCGAATGTCTCCATGGCTTGCCGTATCCTCATGAACTTTCTTGCCAGGTCATGCTTGCCGCCTAAGGCTCTGCCATCCACTTGTGTGCCTACGAGCAAGCCTGTCATGACGTTCAGCGGAAGCCATTCCTCTGTCCTGTGAAGTTGAAGATTTACTCCCCAAGGACGTGCGGAAAAACGCATTCTGGCAGTTTCAAGATCGCTGAAATCCTCCAGTTCGCCGGTGAATAGCTTGTCTGAAAAGCCAATGAGCATGGCTGGCAATGAAAAACTCTGGTGGTTCTCCAAGATTCTTCCTGGCTTGGACTTGACCAGCTTGTAGATGCGCTTGACATTTTCACGAACCGCAAAGAAAGGCCATGTCGGATGACGTCTGCCCTGGGCATCGCTCCAGCCACAGCCAGCTGCGGCATTGCTGTTTGCGAACACACTTAACATGCCATCCGTGTAGATGCCGTCAAATTGATACTTGTCAAAGGCATCCTCCAGACCTGCAAGCAGATAGTCGGCATAGCCCTTGGCTGAAAGCGACACACGGTACATCTGGTGTCCCGCAGGTGGTGGATATGGGATCATGTTGACTGGTATGGTTTCCCATTCCGCGCCAAATTGCTCGGCCAGCTTCGATGGGTAATGTATGGCAGGATAGATGGCGTATGGAATTGCAAGAAAACCGTCCTGGTGTGCCTTCTTGACACGTTGCAGCGTACTTTGCAGCGGGGGATTGAAATAATTTGGCGGCCACTGCCGTTCAATGCCTGGGCCATCGTTGTGCCATCTCCAGATGCGCTCATGTTTCACCCCAAGCTGCTTTCTAAGTTGAAGTTCGGAAATGGGAGAACTGGTCTTTAGAAGCAAGGCCTTCCCACTGGGCGAGGGAACAAAGCGTGCGCCAGGGGAGGGCAGCCCACCACCAAATGTTAATGTGGAAAAGCCGTCTGGAACAAAATCCTCGTCATACTCGTCCTGAAGCACACTGGTCTTGGCACAGGCTTCTTTTGCGAGACGCAAGGCATCTATAAGAAAAGAGGTTTTTTCATTTGTTTTCCAGGCGTCTTTCACACCAAGTGTCAGGATGGTTCCTGCTTTTTCAGGACGTGGAAGCTGAATGTCCTTGAATAGTTCATTGCCATCAAAAGAGGCTTGGTATCCTGTGTCACCCCAAGAGAGGCGAAGACATCCAAAACGGTCGCCGCAAATATGCCCTGGAACTTTTGCAAGCGGCTTGCCTCCGTAGGAGAATATCCAGGTGCCATTGTCATTTCGAAGCGAAATATCCTTGCCAGAGATTTCCATGGCGACAATGGGGCCAGGCGAGGCACCGTCCTCTGTTTTCCTGAGCATGAGTTCCAGCATTCCTTGCGGCAATGCTGGCAAAGGGGGATAGCTTATGTTTTCCGCAAACACAATCTGTTCATTTCTCGAGCGTGACCAATGTGTAAGATAGGTGGGATTTCCGTTGTGTTTACGAACAGGGGTGGCAATTGCGCCTATTGTATAGGTGAAAGGTCGTGTCAGCCTGACACCCTTGCCTGAAACCGGATGCAATGTCAAGGAACCGCCCTTTTGCGGGGCTGCCTCGAAGCAAATGGCGTCATTGACACCCTGCGTCCAGTTTTCCTCGCTTTCCACAAACACGGCAATACCGCCGTTGTCTCCTCCCAGAAAATTATAGGGACGGAATGGGTATTTCCTGACACCGTTTATCTTTTCCACTGCATGGTTTGTCCCCGTTCCTGCAACGACCATGTTTCCCCAGAATGGCTCTAACTCCATGGAAAGGAGGAGGTTTTCGACAAGCAAACCGCCTTCTGGCGGTTCAATCCGCAAATCATACCTCATGCACCCGTCGAACTCCAAGATGCCTTCCAGAGTAATTCTTGCATTGCCCGACATGCATGCGCCACGCCTGATGACTTTGTCTGGATGATGTTCAGTCGAGGCCACAGGCAGCAGCGAAAGGTCAATTTCCTTTGTATTCGCCAGCTTCAATTTGAAGACTGGCGGTTTGCGCAGCATCTTCGTTTGCTGATTGATGATCTGCTGGAACATCACCTTGTCATTGAACATATACTCGCGGAGCAGCACCCTGTTTCCATTGGGAATAGTCTCAATTTCCTTCCATGGAGGCGGAACACTATGGTCAATGGCAATGGCATTGTCGAACCAAGCTGG
>JAFZZD010000419.1 GCA_017615955.1 Victivallales bacterium | reverse complement strand
TGCGACGGCGGGGACGCCGTCGCTACTACAAATTCTTGGATAAAGAAAAATGCTGAAAGAAGAAATCAAATTCTACACGACACGGTGCAAGATGTTCTTGCCGCGCATCAAGTCCCATCGCATTGGCGAGGCCGTGGACTTCACGGTGGAGTTTGCGGTTGAGAATGAATTCACACCCTACAAGGACAGGCTAAAGCTGCAATACGTTCCGATTGCGCCAAATATTCCTTGGGGCAGGCCATGGGACAGCGCATGGTTCCACTGCATCGCAAAACTGCCGCCACAATGGAAAAACAAGAAGCTTGCCTGCGAGATACTTTTCACTGGCGAGGCACTGGTATTCGATGAGGAAGGCGTGCCTGAATGGTCCCTCACATCTCATTCGGCATACGATGGCGGCTACCTGAAGGACCTGTATCTTCCAGAGCCTGGCAGAGTAAAGAACGGGAAACTGGAACTGTGGATAGAGGCATCCGCATACGAGCTGTTCGGCCTGTCCAATGGCGGGGGCGAGAGCAGGGGGTACGTGCCTGTGCTGATGCGCAAGATGCGTGTGGGCGTATTCAATGAGGAGGCATGGAGCCTCTACTATGACTTCAGCGTGTTGTTTGACCTGTACGAGAGTCTGCCCGACGGCGACTACCGCCGCCTGCAATTGCTGTCGGCACTGAACCGCGCTGTAGATGTGTATGCCTACAATCCCGCAAACGCGGCGGATGTGCGGGCGGAACTGGCGCCGCTGTTGGCGCGTCCCGCGATGAAGTCCGCCATCGAGGCCACTGCCATAGGCCATGCGCACATCGACGTGGCATGGCTGTGGCCCATGCGTGAAAGCATCAGGAAGGCCGCCCGCACCTTCGGCAGCCAGATCACCAACATAAAGAACTACCCAGGCTATGTGTTTGGTGCATCGCAGCCAGTGCTGTATTCCTTCGTCAAGGAGCACTATCCCGAACTCTACGCCCGCATAAAGGAGGCCGTGAAGGCAGGACGCTGGGAACTGCAAGGCGGAATGTGGGTGGAGGCGGACTGCAACATCATCAATGGCGAATCACTGGTAAGGCAATTCATCCATGGAAAGAACTTCTTCAAGGACGAGTTCGGTGTGGAGGTGAAGAGCCTGTGGCTGCCGGACGTGTTCGGCTACGCCGCCACGCTGCCGCAAATCATACGCAAGGCGGGCTGCGACTATTTCCTGACGCAGAAGATTTCCTGGAACCAGTTCAACACATTCCCATACCACTCATTCGTCTGGCAGGGCATTGATGGCTCACAGGTGCTGACGCATTTCCCGCCAGAGAACACATACAACGCCCCTTGCCTGCCACGTTCCGTTAGCGCGGCGCAGAACAACTGCACCGAGGCGGACATCGCGCCCATGATGATGAGCCTGTTCGGCATAGGCGACGGCGGCGGAGGTCCCAGCATGCAGCACCTGGAATGCGCAAAACGCATTGCCAATCTGGAAGGCTGCCCACGCTACAAGTTCGGCAAGGCAGGCGCATTCTTCAGGAAACTGGAGAAACTGAAGGACAAATTGCCCGTATGGAAGGGGGAATTGTACCTGGAATTGCACCGCGGCACATTGACCACCCAGGCAAAGACAAAACTGAACAACAGGCGACTGGAGCAGGCATTGCCCGCACTGGAATTCATCGCCTCCTCACTGCCGCTGGAAAAGTATCCAGCCACGCAACTTGACAGCATCTGGAAGAATATGCTGAAATTGCAGTTCCATGATGTGATACCTGGCAGCTCCATACGCCTGGTCTATGAAGACACTGAAAAGGAGCATGCGGCACTGCGGGAGCAAGTCAGGCAGCTTATTGAGGAGCGTCTCCCGCAACTCGGAGACAAGGACAAGAATGCAATACTGGCTGTCAATTCGCTGCCTTATGCGTATAAGGGCATCATCAGTATCCCCGCCACATGGAAAAACAACTATGTCGTTTCGCCCGATGGCTTTGAATCTGAAGTGCAAGGCACGGAAGATGGCTATGTCGCCCTGGCGCACCTTCCTGCAAATTCAATCACAACTATCCGCCGCGGCGGGAAATGCCATCCGGCAAAGGTCAAAAAGGGCGCCTATACGCTGGAGAATGCCCTGGTGAAATACGTATTCAATGCCATGGGCGAAATATGCTCCGCCTACGACAAGCAGGAGGGCAGGGAAATACTGTCGCCTGGCAAGCATGGCAATGTGTTCACTTTGCAGGAGGATGTGCCCAATCTTTTCGATGCCTGGGATGTGGAAATCACAATGGACGAGGAGCGGCAGTGGCACTCGGAAGAGGCAAGTGTCTCAAACGCCAGCCTCGGCACAGTGCTGCGCAGCCTGGACATAAGGTTCAGAATTGGCACTTCCAGCATAATTCAGCATGTCACGCTAGGTGCACATTCCAAGCGACTGGACTTCAACACGAAAATCAACTGGAATGAGGACAACAAGCTGCTGCGGGTGGTGTTCCCTGTGAATATATTCGCCAGCGAGGCCTCCTTCGACATACAGTACGGCACCTTGAAACGCCCCATGAACACAAACACCAGCTGGGAAAAGGCGAAGTTCCAGGTCTGCGGGCAACGCTATGTGGACATATCGGAGAGCGACTACGGCGTGGCTTTGCTTAACGACTGCAAATACGGATACCGCACCATCAACGGCGAACTGGAGCTGACGCTGCTCAGGGCACCATCATATCCAGACCCGCTGGCCGACAGGGGAGAGCACACCTGCACATACAGTCTCCTGCCACATACAGGCAACCTACAGGAATCAGACGTAATGCAGGAGGCCGCCTCACTGAACAGAGTTCCCACACTGCTGCCTGGATACAAGGCCACCGTAGAGGCCCCATTCCGCCTGGAAAGCGACAGTGCCACGCTGGAAATTGTCAAACGCGCCGAAAAACAGGACTGCCATGTGCTCCGCATTGTGGAAACAAAGGGTGTGCAGGCAAACTGCACAATTCACAGCAACATTCCCGCCAAAAAACTCATCGAAACCGACCTGCTGGAATGGAACGAACTAAAGACAATCCCATTCCGCAATGGACAGGCCACATTCACAATAAAGCCGTTTGAGATAAAGACGTTTATGATACGCTAGTTGTAGTAGCGACGGCGTCCTCGCCGTCGCACCAAAGGCACGCCTCTCGTAAGGAGGTTTGCCCGTTGCACATCGCTATCGTTGCACACTCCTAGCAAAATGCACACCATTGGTGCGACGGCGGGGTACGCTGCGCTAAGGCCGTCGCTACTACTTATATTCCCAGAACCTTCTGGGCGTTCTTGAAAAGGATCTTGTCCTTGTTTTCCTGGGAGGTGGGCAATGCCTCGATGACCTCTCTGGCGAAACGCATCTGCATCGGACCCTGCAAGGGCACATCTGTGCCATAGACGATATGGTCCGCACCGCAGATTGACAGCATCTTCTCCATTACACCAGGATACACGTACATAAGGTAGTGTGCGGTGTCGATGAATACATTGTCCAAGTTCATGTCCATGACCGCCTCCAAGCTGTCCATGTTGGGGAAATATGGGTAATTGCCGTTCTGGTATGTGCCTGCCATGTGCGCCAGAATGAACTTGGTTCCTGGATGGTTCTTTGCTATGGAGGCTACCACCAGCGGATCCGAGAAGCCAGTGCCAGGCATGCATGAGACATGGAAAAGCATCATTGGCGTCTTGTCCGCCACTTCTTCCACAAAACGACGGTTGGACTTTGTTGCCAGCACATATCCATTGTAGTCGGGGTGTATCTTCACGCCCTTGAATTTGCTGTTGCTTTGCAGCAGGGACAAATCCTTCACTGAATCAGAGAAGGTTGGGCTGACCACCACATAGCCCAGGAAACGCTCGCTATCCTTCAATGCGGCGTCCAGTTCCATGTTTCCCTCGTGGACATCGTACATGATTGCCCTTGAGGAGGAGAGGCAGACAATGTCCGTCCCAGCCTGGACGCAGTATTCCTCCAGGCGCTTTGCATCCGCCTGCCAGAAAGTTGAAAAGTTGATATTGCCTAAATGACCGTGTACATCAATGACCATGATACAAACTCCTTTCTCTTTTTATTATCCACAGATTTTCACAGATTAACACAGATTGAATCTGTGAAAATCTGCGTCAATCTGTGGATAAATACAACGCATTATTCAATGATGTTAATCTGGCGACCGTAGCTGGAGAGTTCCTCGGCTGGGCCATTGGCGCGCACAATCAGGCCGTCCTCCCAGCGGAAGCCCATGTTGTTGCGGTGCAGGAACACATCGCCCATGAATGTCATGTTCTCCTCCAGGATGTAGTCTGATGATGTTTCCAGGAATGGGTATTCGCATTCCATCTGGCCGCAGCCATGCGCTGGACCGTACAGGATTGCATCCCCATAACCCTTGTCGGTGATGTAGCCATGCACCTTCTTTGCCACATCGGCTGCTGGTACGCCCGCCCTCATGCTGTCGAATGTCATGTTCAGGGCATCCAGTCCCACCTGCATGAATCTGCGTATTTCATCAGGGCATTTGCCAAGGACGACAGGACGCCCGATGCTGGAGCTGTAGCCCTCCACCTTGGCGCCAATGCTGAAGTGTATGATTTCGCCAGTGCCCACCTTGCGCAGGGTGGGGCGGCTGATTGCCTGATCTGAATTGGGGCCTGAGCAGCACCATACTGGATATCCAGTGGCCTCCGCGCCGCCTGAAAGCATGGCCTCCGTCGCAATGCCGCACAGTTCCGCCTCTGTCATGCCAGGCTTGATGTTCTCCAGAATAGCCTTGAATCCCAGCTCGGAGATTTTCGCCGACTTGCGCAGGCAGTCCAGTTCCAAGGCGGACTTCTTCATGTAGATTGCGTGCAGCATGGCATCCGCATTTACGATATGCTCCATGCCGCCCAGCGCATCGCACACATTCATCATTATGGTGTACGGGAACATGTGGAAGCCAGCAATGCCCAGTTTCTTCACGCCAAAGCTGGAGAGAATCTTCTTCCAGTCGGGGTGCGTGGAGCCAGGATAGTCAGGCTGTGAGGATTCACGGAAGTCCATGGTCTGGATTATCTTGGCGATCTTGGAGCGTGCGGTGGCGAAAGTCAGGCTTTCAGGGCCAATCACCAATGCAGCCTCGCCGCTGCGTGGAATGAGGACGCCCGCAGTCTCAAAGCTGGGCCAGTAATCGGAAAAATAGCGAACGCCCGCTGGCTCCGACTCTGTTGAAAACACCAGCACCGCATCCAGATCCGTCTTTGCAAGGGCGGCCTGCACCTTTGCGACACGTGAAACAAATTCCGCCTGTGTCAATATGGACATTTCTTCTCTCCTTCTTTTTATTGTGTTAAAACAATTCTTGGCAAATCGCGCCTAATGTACCTTGTTTCACCATAATTCCAAACAAATGCGATGAAAATGACACTACTCGCCTTATTAATTCGGATGCCATTTCCTTTATGTTTAAAGGCATTTGGGAATGACCATGAGTTTGCGGTCGAAATTTTCGACCGCAAATCATCATTTTTAAGATTCCTCATCTCCTTGTTCTTTTGCCTTTTTGATTCGTCTTACAGTATGACTGAGCTTTCCGACAATGAAGTTTAATTCAAGTGTGGATTCGGTTTCAACAGTTTCCATTTCTGGCGTAACAATGTCAGCAAGCATCTCGCCGAAGTGATGCATTTTGCCTATCTGCTTGTTTTTGTCGCTCTCATTGTGCAAATCCACAAGCTCCTGCTGGAGTTCACGAACTTTCGAAAATGTCTCTATTATGGCGAATGTAGCCATTGTCGCCTGTCTGCTTTTGAGAATCGTCGCCAGCATATAAAGCCCCTTTTCTGTGAAGGCCTTATACTTGTATTTGGAATGTCTGCCTGTGCCTTTTAAGGTCGAAAATTTCGACCTTAAAAAACTAGTTTCCTCCTCCGTCAATTCAAACATATAGTCTGCTGGAAATTTGTCAGGATTATTTCGGACAGCCTCATTCACACGTTTTGTCTCAACACCATATAATTCGGCAACATCTGAATCAAGTATTACGGATTGCTGGCGAATGCTTATTATTTTCTGCCTGACTTCTCCGTACGAGATTGCATTGGCATAGGCCACTCCCTCAATCTTGGTTTTACTTTCCGTTTTATGTTCGTTCTTCCTCATTATTGCCTCACTTGCTTTGCACAATCTTATTGTCTTGTGTTATCTAGGTCATTGATAACATTAAACGCTAAAATTGAGAAATTATTATTATGATAATTTAAATATCATAAAGCAAGTGATAAGGAACAGTATATTATTTCATGATATTTCAAAAAAGCTTTATTTAAATATAGGGAAAGCAATGGGCTATTCAACGACGTAGAGTACTGCAATGTCCTCTTCAATTTGCCGCCAGCATGCCTTGTTTCAGCTGGGATGGATCTTTGCCCAATGCCTGGACTAGTGCCATGGCGAATTCAAGTGAGGCCCCTGGGCCGCAGCCAGTGATGATCCTGCCGCTGACGCATACTCTATTGCCTGTGTATGCGCCGCCAATCTGTTTTTCAAAGCCAGGATAGCAGGTGTATTCCGCACTATCCAGCAAACCTGCGGCTGCAATCGCAATCGGCGCAGCGCAGATGGCCGACACAATGCCGCCATTGGCATATACGTCCCTTGCGAAGGCAAGTACTCTTTCGTCAGCGGCCAAGTTCGTTGCGCCTGGCAGTCCACCAGGAAATACCGACATGCAGAAATCACTGGCCTTTATCTCGTCAACAAAGGCATCAGCCACGTAGCGAACGCCATGTGCGCCCTGCACATCCTGCATGTCCCCAATGGCTACGCTCACTACATCAAAGCCTGCGCGCCTCAATACATCAATGGGAGTGACTGCCTCGATTTCCTCAAAGCCTTCCGCCAAAAAAACTGCAATTTTACCTAACATTGTTTTGCACCTCATTTTTTCTTAATGGACTGTCTTGTGCGCTGGGCGAAAGCCCAGCGTTTTGAAGGCACGCTATTCCGCGCGGCCATTGGCCGCGCGTCAGGACGCGTGACC
>JAFZZD010000418.1 GCA_017615955.1 Victivallales bacterium | reverse complement strand
GGAAAAAAGAGGGAATAAAAGAGGGGAAAAAAGAGGGAAAGAAAGAGGGAAAGAAAGAGGGAAAGAAAGAGCTGCTTCAATTCATAATCCTAAAAATGCTTTCACAAGCAAGACCAGTCACTGACATAATCGCAATAACAGGAGCTAACAGAACCATGATTCGTTCCGTGGCCGAGCAAAACAACCTTGCCCTGTTATAATGGCGAGGAGAAAATTGATATGTGCAGAGGAATCGAAAGATGGGTTGAAAGCGCCACAAGAAAAGCTATGAAAGAGGAAAAGAAAGAGGGAAAGAAAGAGGGAAGGATTGAGGAATAAAAGAAGGAAAAAGTGAGTTGCTTCAATCCATAATATTAAGAATGCTTTCACAGGCAAGACCTGTAGCAGACATAATGGCAATGACTGGGGCTAGCAGAGCCATAATCCAATCCGTGGCAAAGCAAAATAACCTCGTTCTCCAGTAAACTTCGCATAAAAAACGCTATTACCAAACAGCAAACTGTTTTATCCAACAGGCATATTGGCTATGCCCAGCCAAGGAATACCCACATGCCAATGACAACCTGAATGCGCCCCGCCTCTGGGCGCATATTTAGCCTATACCTTTAGGGCAGCCTCAATTTCTTCCAGTAAAACTGGACCTTCCCTCAATATCACGGGCTTTTCACCCAGCAGTGATAGCACGGTTGAGGCCTGCCCTCCCGTGACACTGATTTCGCCGCCGTCAAGCACTGCATCTGGTTCTCCGTCCAAATCGCATACTGCATCTTTCGCGTTCAAGGCTGCCGGCTTTCCTGACAGGTTTGCGCTGGTTGCAGCCAATGGCTTTCCTAGTCTCAGTAACAGGCGCAATATGAAGTCATTGTTTGGTATACGGAAGCCAATGGAGCCGCCATTTATATCTGGTGCCACAATTGTAATCGGCCCCGGACAGAATCTTTCTGTCACAGCCAAGACCCTGAAATTGCAGACAATTCCAGCCTGCTCCGCCATTTCCACACTGGAGGCCAGCATCTGCAACAATTTGTTTGCAGGACGTCTTTTCAAAGCATATATTCTCGCACGGCCAGCTTTGTTGTCCCACAGGGTCACAAGTCCATATACCGTCTCAGTCGGCAATGCAACCACGCCGCCTTCCTGCAATATCCGCGCCACCTTCTCTAGTGCGGAGGCGTCATTTATATCCAGCCTAAGCATCATTTCAGCAAATAAAGCGCAATGCCAGCCGCCACTGAGGCATTGAGTGAATTGATTTTGCCTGCCTGTGGTATTGCCGCCACCACAGTGGAACTATTGAGGATGAACTGGCTGACGCCTGAATTCTCGCCGCCTACCACAAGCAGCAGCTTCTCATTGTCCTCGCTGCGCAATGCCTCCAGTTCCACCTTGCCGGCACCATCCAAGGACACCACGCTGTAGCCTTCCTCCAAGGCGATTTTCACATATTGGTTAGGCGAGCAATTGCAGGCGATGGAAAGATGCTCACAGGCGCCAGCAGACGATTTTGCAACGGAAGGCGTCACCAACGGTGCCCCACGCCTGGGCAACAGCACGTTCTTCCACCCGAATATCTCCGCGCTGCGCATTATGGCCCCCACATTATGCGGGTCTTCTATGGAATCCAGCAGCACAATGCGGCGTTGCCCCAGCATATCCGCAAAGGGCGTATACTGGAATTCGCCCGCATCCAGCACTGCGCCCTGATGCTCCCTGGTGCCGCTCAAGTCAAACAACTTCGCCTTGTCAGTCCACTCTATTCTGACACTTCGGGCCTCCAGGAACGAGGCTAGCTTCTTGAGGCGGGGATTCGCAGTGCCCTCCCTGTTAAGCCACACCTTGCGTATCTCACGCCTGGCCGCCCTGACCGCCTCAAACACTGGGTTTATGCCATATATCCTGCCAATTGCATTTTCCATCTGTGAAAATCCTTACTTGAGAACGCCAATTGAATTGAGAAGAACGATTAGGAGGCATGGAATGACGATGACGCATACGCAGAACTGGAATATGCCACGCCGCTTCCATTTTGTGCCAGTTGGATCCACTTCCTTGCAGAAGCGTTCCAGGCCAATGACAGAGGTCACAAGAATCGTAGTCAATATCGCGCCCAGGGGCATTATGATGTTGTTTGCCAGGAAATCCAGCGTGTCCAGAATGTCCATGCCTTTGTAGCGTTCAATGAATGCCAGTGGATGCACATTGGAAAGCAGGCTGTATCCAAGAATGGTCACAATACCCACGACTATGATTTCAACGAAGCCCAGGACAATGGCACGCTTGCGGCTCAACTTCAGTTCCTGCCCTATTGTCTGCACATTGGTCTCAAGCAGTGAAATTGCGGAGGTTGCAGCGGCGAACAACACCAGCAGAAAGAAGATTATGGCGATAATACGCCCGCCTGAAAATGACGCAAATACCTTTGGCATCGTGCAGAACACCAAGCCCGGGCCAGCGGCCTCCGCCGCCTCCTTCCCGCCAAAGGACACGACGGCGGGAATGATCATCAGTCCCGCCAGGAATGCAACGCCAGTATCGAATATCTCAACCTGGTTCACATTCCCCACCAGATTGTCTTCCTGACGCATATACGAGCCGTATGTGACCATGATGCCCATGGCGATGGAAAGAGAGAAGAACAACTGCCCCATGGCGGCCACCACTGTCATGTAGCTGAACTTGCTGCTGTCAGGATACAGATAATAGCGAAGGCCCTCGCCAGCATTCGGGAGGAAGCAGCAGTAGATGCAGATGCCAATGCACATCAGCACCAGAAGCGGCATCAGTATCTTGTTGAAGCGCTCAATCCCTTTCTCGACGCCCATGCCAACAACCAATATCAATATGGCCGCGAATATGCAAAAATAGAGTATGGGTTCCCAGGTGGAGGTAATGAAGTTGGTGAAATAGTACGTGGATGCATCCTTCAAGGCACCGTCAACCAAAACAGTGGCATCCTTGTGGAATGCGCTGATGGGAGTTGTGAGCATAGCCACGCAATATTTGGTGACCCAGCCGCCAATGACACAGTAATATGGGACTATGATGATAGGCGCAATGGAATTAAGCCAGCCACCTATACGAACCGCACCTAGAAATGAGGTTTTTCCCGCGCACAAATCGCGGAATGCGCCAATGGGTCCCTTGCCCGTCATGCGCCCGATGCAGTTCTCCGCAATAAGAAGGGAATAACCGAAAGTCAGCACGAGAATCAGATACGTCAGCAGAAAAATGCCGCCGCCATATTTTGCCGTCAAATACGGGAAACGCCAAATGTTTCCCAATCCCACTGCGGAACCAGCAGCAGCCAACACATAACCAATGCGGCTTGAAAAACAATCTCTCTTCATAATACAGTCAATATTGCAATTGCCTCCAATATAATCACAGCAAAGTCGAGGCGGTCTCCGCCAGTTCGGAACGTTCACCATGCACCAGAGTTACATGCGCGGCAAGCGGACTTTCAAGGAAACGCCCCACAAGCCTAGTCAGCCCATTGGAGCGGGCATCCACGTATGGATTGTCTATCTGCGCAGGGTCGCCAGTAAGTACCACCTTGCTGCCAAGCCCCACGCGGGTAATCGCAGTCTTCACCTCCAGCGGCGTCAGGTTCTGCGCCTCGTCTATGATGATGAACTGGTTGGGTATGCTGCGCCCGCGTATGTATGTCAATGGCTCAACGCTGATTTCAGGACAGTTCAGCACATCGTTGGGCAGCAGTCTGCCACCGCGCCTGTCCATGGAACGTATCAGCTCCAGCGCGTCATAGACAGGCTGCATCCATGGCCGCATCTTGTCATTGATGTCACCAGGCAAATAGCCCAAGTCCCGGCTCACCGGCATGGTGGGACGGAACACCAGCAGCTTCTCATAGCGTTTTTGCCCGAAAATCTGCTGCAACGCGGCTGCAATGGCAAGCAAGGTCTTGCCTGTGCCCGCCCTGCCCGCCAATGTCACCAGCGTTATGGCTGGATCCATCAATGCGTCCAGAGAGAATGTCTGCTCTATGTTGAGACTCTTGATGCCGCAGGCACTGCGATTTGCCTCGGACAGTTTCCTAAGCACACCCTCATTGGCATGGAAACGTGCACATATTCCCTTGGACGGGTTGTCCTTCTCATGCAGGAATGCATACTGGTTGCTGTGCAATTTGAAGCGCTTTGCTGGAACTGCTTCGCCTTCCCTCAATGCAGCCAATGTCTTCTCGTTGGTGGCAATGCGCACCCAGCCGCGCATAGTGTCCGTATCTACAGGCGTGTCCTGCCCGTAGTCCTGCGCCTCCAGCCCCAATGCATCCGCCTTCACACGTAGATTCACGCTTTTGGTCACCAATATGGGCTTCTCCCTCTTCTTCCGCAGTTGCTCCGCCAAAATCAAAAGCGCCGCATCGGAACGCACACCTGGCTGCACTGGACTTGCCACCTTTATGACAGAGCCATTCTCCAGTTCCACTCCTTCCTTGAGGCTGCCCTTCTTCCGCAATTCGTCAAACGCAAGTGCCGCAAAACGTGCATTGCGGGCGGTTTCGTCAGTGCCGTGCTTGAAATTGTCCAAGTCGCCAATCACCTCAATGGGCACCAGCAGCTTCTGTCCTGGGAAATTCCACAGTGCCCTGGCATCAAAAAGAAGTATGTTCGTATCAAGGATGTAAATACTGTTGTCCTTCATGGTCTAAAGAGAAAATAGTTTTCTGAATGTCTCCACCTGCCTCTTGATGGAATAGCCGCCCTTGGGCGCCAGCAGCTTGCCCGCCCAGTTCTCGCCGCTTTTGAAGCAGACCTCCGTCTGGTACTCCAGCATACGTGGGCAACTGCGCAGACGCGGCATGAGCCGCTCCCAGTAGATATTGCCGTCGTAGGGCATCGCATGCAGGTCGCCATAGCCGTTGTTGTCGTGGATATGCGTGGTGACAATGTGCGGGAACAGCTTGTCCAGTGCGGCGGGTTCCTCGATTATGCCGTTCTCCCACCAGCTGCTGGGCATGTAGCTGGCATAAAGTTCAGCCTTCTTGCCTGGGAACGGCGCCATCAGATTGGCATGCCCTGTATCATAGCACACGCCCACCGCTGGACTTGATGAATAATGATTCACATAGTACAGCACCTCATCAGGGGAATTGGGCGGCTCGAAGGAATTCTCCACCGCTATCACAACTCCACATTTCTCGGCTACAGGAACCATTGCGTCCAATGCCTCCAGCGTGTTGCGCCTCAAGATTTCCAAAGGGGTATGATACTGAGGCACCACATGGAAATACGCGCCTGGATGCACGGTGTAGGTCTTCACGCCAAAGTCAGCCGCGATTTGCAATGAGCGGATATGGTCCGCAATCATGCGCGGCCTCTGCTCTGGCTCAATTATGTCCAGGTCGTCATTTCTGCCGCAAATTGCGTGCATTGCAACAAAATGCACTCCATATTCCGCACATAATGACTTCATATAATCCAAGAAATCAAGTTCGTCCAGGCACCTTCGTATAAGCGGGTCGGTAAATACGAAATGCTCTATGCCGTAATCCAGATATTCCCTTATTATGAAAGGCCATTTTTCCTGTGGAAAATCTCCCCAATGGAAATTATACGCCAAGTATGCCTCACTCATTTCATTCTCCCTATTTTATCTACGTGGACTGTGGTCAGTGGACAGTGGTC
>JAFZZD010000417.1 GCA_017615955.1 Victivallales bacterium | reverse complement strand
TGGGCGCCGAGGCGGCGCCCACTCAGGTTGCCTTAGCTGAAACACGCAACCAGCATTGACTTCGCTGTTTGAGGTTGCATGATTTGGTTTCCATACGCCGAGGGCGTGGGGTCTTATCTACAAGTATTCAGTCAGTAATGTTGTGAGTGGGGAGACGGCTGAAATTGCCAGTGTGATTGCGTAGCCTTGCAGGAGTTTTGCCAGAGGTATGAGCAGGGGAGGGGATATGATGCCGAAAATGGGAGCGTAGTCCACCAGCTTGTTGGCAAGAACCGCGTAGAGGAATGCGCTGATAGTCGCCAGAGTGCATGCGCATAGTCCAAGTAGCAATGCTTCTGCCAGGATGCTGCGCAGGATGAGGTACTTGCTGGCACCAAGCAGCCGCATTATGAAGAAGTCCCTTTGCCTGCTGACAATCGAAGCGTTTACGGCGCATGACATGGCTATGCCGGCAAGCAACAATGCCAGCAAGGGAATGCGTGCCATTGCGTTGATTACTGAATGTGAGCGTTGAAACAAGGAGGCGTTCAGGCTTTCATGTGTGCTAGTTTGAACGAGAAATGTGTTCAGACCAGAATCCCAGCGTGTGCCGCCTGAAAAAGCCTGCGTCCCATCGTAGGAAAACATGCCAAGGAAGTCGGCGCAGTCCTTGACGTATGCATCTATTTCATCGTGTGTTGCATTGGAATTGAACCAGAAGAACTCATTTTCCTTGGCGTCAAAGTCGTATAATACATAATCATAAGGCAGGAAGACCACAGCAGCGGTTCGGGCTTCGCGTATTCTTAGGCCAGAGCATTTGGAGAACCATGCCCAAGGAAAGCGGACTATGCCTACGATTTTATATTCCACTGGCTCGTTTTCGTATGGACTGTCAAGTTGGAGAGACTGGTTCAATTCCAGGTGTGCATTCTGCGCCAGTGTATCTGGAATGACGCACACTCTTTCTTCTTGCTGAAAGCTGCGCTCTGCCTCTGCCTTGCTTCCTTGCAGGAAAGGGAGTCGGAGGAAGGTGTCTTGTCCCCATGCTTGATGTGCCCTTACGCCTATTGCTATGACATTGGCGCCAAGTGCATTTGCCGCTGTCATTTTATCTGCCGTAGCTTGGTCAAGGTCTGGCTGTGATACGCAGATGTCCATGACTTGCGCTGGCGTGGTGAATCGTGCGTCCATGATGCAGTGCCTTGCTTCTATGCCTGCGATGCTGGGATGAAAACGCACCAGCGCATTTGGAATGGTGTCTGGTGCACTGAACATTGCAAGCATTGAGGCGGCCCAGATGTGCAGCGCCAGGAAAATGCTCAAGCCAGAGGAAATGGCAAGGATGCCCGCAACTGACCGCCATTTGTCCCCCGTGCAGCAGTGCTTTGTCATAAGCGGACTTATGCCAAGGCAAGAAGATACTGGCGTATTGAAGGTTTTTTCCGCCAGGTATATTGAGGGCAGAATGAAAAACGCAATGCCCGTCACAAAAAGAAGTGTGCCGATAGAGGAGAATAGTTTGAGCCTGGTTGTATTTGTGTAATCAGGCGCGAAGCATGTCAGCGTCATTAAGCCAAGACTTGCAATGCCCATGACTGCTTGCCAAAGTGCTGTCTTTAATGTTATGCGCTGGTGCTTTCCTTCGTTGCTAACTCGCGTTAAAAGAAAGGAAGAGGGCAGGTTTGCAAGAATTGTAGTGCCAATAATGCAGCAAAGGGTGAATAGAATTGCCAGTTTGGGCATGAAAGAAGTTCCTTCTCCAAGGCTAGAATACAAAGCAATGCCCAAAACGACACCTAGTGTGCCTCCGATTATCGCCAGCGCCAACGCCTCAAGTGTCAATAGCCAGAACAGCTTCGATTTGGAGAGGCCCAATTTCCACAATGTGAGCAGCATTTCGCGTCTGCAGCGCAATGCAAGAAAACGTGTGGCAAATATAATGAGGAGCGAGGAGAGGACAAGTATTCCGACAGATGAGAATGCCTGTTGCAGGAAAACATTGTCGCCAAAGTGCAGTTTGCCACCAAGTCCAGTGCCGAAGCCGAAGCTATTGATATTGAATCGCGGGGACTGCATCGCCTCTATTCTAGTGCAGTTCAGCATGATGAGTGCACTGTTTGACACAATTGCCAGAAACGTGTAGAAATGCGCTTTGCCTTCAGAACGCAAACTGCAGAATAGTAGTTTCAGAATAGCTTTCATGGGTTATCGGAGTTTTTGGAATTGTATAGAGATGAGTGCAAAACTCTTGGGGAGGCATGGCTTTTCCGCTGGCTGAAGCCAGCGGCTACGATAGCTTGCGGCTTGAAGTAGCTTGCGGCTAAAGCCAGCGGCTCCGATAGTTTGCGGCTTCTTGGTGTCTTTACAGGAAACTCAGTGTGCTGTTTTGCAGTTGGAGCCTGGTTTTGGCCATTGCCGCCAGGGTAGTGTCATGGGTGGCAAGGACTATGCTTTGTCCTAATTCGGTGTTTAAATTCTGGAGGATGTGTCCTATTGCCACACTGTT
>JAFZZD010000416.1 GCA_017615955.1 Victivallales bacterium | reverse complement strand
TTGTACCAGTCCAGAATCTTCTCGAACATCAGCTTTGATTCGCCGTATGGGCTGATTGGCAAAGTGGGTTCGTCCTCGGTCATGGGGATATGCTTTGGCATTCCGTATGTGGCGGCAGTACTGGAGAATACCAGTTTGCGCACGCCTGCCTTGGCGGAGGCTTCGGCAAGATTTATGGCATTGCCCACGTTGTTGTGGAAAAACATGCCTGGGTCCTTCATTGATTCGCCAACCTCAATGAACGCGGCGAAATGCAGCACATACTCGGGATGGAAATCCCGCATCGTCTTTGTGAGGAACTCCATATCCTCCAAGTCGCCATGATAGAACTTGGCGCGATTATCGACGGCGGCTCTATGCCCCCTTGTCAACGAATCGTAAACAGCGACTTCGTGCCCCTTGTCCAAAAGATATTCAGTCGTGCAGCTGCCGATATAACCGGCGCCACCTGCCACAAAGATTCTCATTTTACCTTCCTCCGCAAATTGAAAACAGTGATTTCCGGACGCGCCATCACGCGGAACGGCGGTCCCCAAAGCCCAGTCCCGTTGCTGACATAAAGGCGCGTCCCGCCTTCAAGTTCCTGCAATGCCCCCTCCTTGTAAGGATACTGCATCCTCACAAGAAAGTTGAACGGGAAAATCTGCCCGCCATGACTATGACCCGACAACTGTAAATCGTAGCCTCCCTTCTTCCATGCTTCAGGACGATGCTTCAGCAGAATGGAAAACTTGCCCACGGCTGGCATTGGCGTTTTAGGGGCAGCGCCATTTGCGGGATCGGTCTCGCCATAGACATAAAGCCATTCCTCCACATCAGCGCCTTCATTTTCCAGCAAAGTGAAGCCAGCCTCATTGTGCAAGCGTCTGGAGTAGTCCAAGCCTGTATAGACGTCATGGTTGCCATACACGCCAATGCGCTTTTTGATCTTAAGTTCATTAAGCGCCTGCGCCATGCTTTCCTCCTTGGTTCCCCTGCCGTCCACCAGGTCGCCGCCGCTAAGGAGCAAATCCGCCTCCAGGCCGTCCAGCATGCCCTTGATCTTATTGAACTTGCGCTGGCTGCAGGCCGCGCCCAGGTGAATGTCGCTGACAAACACAATGCGGTAGCCCCCTTCTGGAGCGAATGGGCAGTCAATGTCAATCTGCCTCACCTTTATGGAGTACGCCTCCACCACGCCCCAAACCGAAAAGAATACAACCACACCCATGGCAATGCAGCCCTTCGCCAAATCCGGCACCAAGGGAAACAGGAATGCCTCCCTGTTCAACAAATGCGACACGCAGCCTACCGCCAGGTTCAGCACATCCACAAGCAAAAAACTGCACGCCAGCCAGAACGACCAGGCCAGCCAGCACCAGCAGAACTGGGACCAGCAGCGCATCATGGCGGATTGTGAACGGTTTACAAACATTGGCGAAAACAGGAAAAACAATATCAGGCAGAGCAGAACAAGCGATGCTGGCAGCGACCTGGGCACAAACGCGCACTTCAGCCGCCACCAGACATATATGTTCATCAATACAACTGCCGCTATGAAAAGTAAGAACATATCCGTTGTTTTGTTATTACCGGGGCGTTTTCGGGGCGTTTTCGGGGCGGTTAAAGCCA
>JAFZZD010000415.1 GCA_017615955.1 Victivallales bacterium | reverse complement strand
GGTCCCTGCACACTGCTCCACATCCCGCCAGTACGCTGAGAAATGGAGAACTGCCTGGTATTCGGGCGCAATGCCATGCGGTATGTATTGTGTGTATAGTGCCTGGCGAACTTTTCACAGCCAGGGAACATAAGCTGCGTGTCATGGGTAGTGGTAAAATAGCGGATGGGCTTGCCATATTGTCGCGCCGCGCCGCGTGAAATGGCATGGGAGAATGGCATGTCCAGCGTCTTCGGGCCAGCCTCCTGCCCCGCCATTCCAAAGCCATAACTCAGGAAAAGATGGTCAGTCGCCGTAGCGGCGGTAGGGGCGCGGAACGGCGCCAGCTCCGGATAGAACACAGACCAGTCCCTGATATAAGTCCGCGCAGGGTCGAAACTGATTTTACGCATCAGTTCGTATGCCTCCTTTTTGGTTTTAGGCAGCGGCTGCTCCGCCAGTTTGAATATCATGGGTGCGCCGCCATTGGGGCCAATGGATTCATTTACCTCCACGCAAAGCAGGCGGGAGCCGTATTTGCTGACAAATTCCTCCCTGTTTTCCTTCTTCTCTGAGACCTCATACTCGAAGGTATGGTAATGCCCCTCTGTGGAATATGAAATTGGATTGCCTGTATTCTTTAGAATGTAGCCTGCTGGGTTGCTTTCCGGGTCGTTTAGCAGTTTGGCCAATGGCTCCTTCTTGTCCCTGAAGCCTCTGTCCAAATACCAGGCATGCACCTGATATGCCGCGCCCTGGAACAGGGGAAGCGTTCCTTCCCCGTTGGGCACGAACTTGCTGCCCGCTTCCACGCCTGCCACATTTCCGAACATGGGAGTGAACATGAAATGGAAATCCGCGCCGCTGAAAAATCGATATGGCTTCCATGCGGGGGCAATGGCAAACTTCTTTGCATTTGCACCAACAACGTCCGCCTTTTTCTTCCGTATAAATCTCCGGTAATACTCCGCAGCTGCCTTACGTTCGGCCACTTGCTTGTCCGCCAGTGCCTTTTCCGCCTCGGCGATTTCCTCGGGGCTGCCAAGAAAGATTGACTTCAGGGAGGCGATGTCTCCGTAATTGCGGGACTCAATCGGGAACATGGAAGAACCGCCCTTGCCATTGTCCCGCACTATGTTGCAGGAATATATTCTGAAGCCAGGCAGAAGCCTCAATGGAATACGCGCCTCCACAGTTCCATTTGCGCCAACTGTCTCCCAGCCCTCCATAGGATGACGCTGTTTACCATCCAGGCTTACAGCCAAAACCTTGACTTCAGGCAGTTTTCCAAAACGTAGTTCATAGCGGGGCTGCGAGAAGACGCTGCCATTCGTGGAACTTATTATTTCAGTGCATTTCAAGGCGACATAGATGTATTCGTCGTCATATTGCATGCGAACTTCAGTAGGAAACTCCGCTTCCTTGAGACTGACTATTTCCCTGAACGTGAAAGGCAGCGGCTCCGCCCATTCGCCAACATCGATGACGCCATCCATTTTAGGCGGCGCAGGTGCCTTCTGTATTGTAATTTCAGCCATGCAATCCAGGAGC
>JAFZZD010000414.1 GCA_017615955.1 Victivallales bacterium | reverse complement strand
CATGCGTGTTTCCGCTAGGGCAACTTGAGTGGGCGCCGCTTCGGCGCCCACATAAACATCGGCGCCCACAGAAAACCACATAATGCCTCATGCGTGTTTCCGCTAGGGCAACTTGAGTGGGCGCCGCTTCGGCGCCCACATAAACATCGGCGCCCACATAAACATTGCCTCCCACATTTTTATGCAAATGGGGTTTATTTCCAAGCAAATCGGGTTAAATTTCGCGCCTGATAACAATAACCCAAGGAGATATACGTATGCAAAGTGAAACATGGAAGAAACTGGAGCGCAAATGCGCTGAAATGAAGCAAATCCACCTTAGGAATTTGTTCCAGGACAAGGACAGAGCAGCCAAATTCAGCCTTACATTCGAGGACTTGCTGCTGGACTACTCCAAAAACCTAATTGACAAGGAGACAATGGACCTGCTTTTCCAGCTGGCCAGGGAAGCCAACGTGGAACAGGCCAGGGAGCAGATGTTCACAGGCGAGAAAATCAACTGCACCGAGCACAGGGCCGTTCTGCACACCGCATTGCGCAACACATCCGACAAGCCCGTCTATGTGGATGGCGTGGATGTAATGCCAGAGGTGCGCCGCGTTCTGGCGCAAATGGCGGCCTTTGCAGACAAAGTTCGTAGCGGGGAGTGGAAGGGATACACAGGCCGTCCAATCAAGAACATAGTGAACATCGGCATTGGCGGCTCCGACCTGGGACCAAAGATGGCATGCGAAGCGCTGAAATCCTGGAGCAAGCCGGACTTGAACGTGATGTTCGTCTCAAATGTGGATGGCTTCCATCTGTACGACACTGTGCGCAATCTGAATGCAGAAGAGACGCTTTTCATCGTGGCGTCCAAGACATTCACCACGCTGGAAACCATGACCAACGCATTCAGCGCCCGCACTTGGCTGCTGGACAAGCTGAAGGACGAGGCCGCCATCGCCAGGCATTTCGTTGCCGTGTCCACAAACCTGAAGGAAGTAGCGGCATTCGGCATCGACACAGCAAACGCCTTCGCCTTCTGGGACTGGGTAGGAGGGCGCTACTCCATGTGCTCCGCCATCGGCCTGCCAATCATGCTGGCCATCGGCCCAGAAAACTTCAACGCCATGCTGGAAGGCTTCCACGCAATGGACACGCATTTCAGGGAAGCCCCGCTTGAGCAGAACATGCCTGTCATCATGGCCTTGCTGGGCATCTGGTATAACAACTTCTTTGGTGCACAGACCTACGCCATCCTGCCATACGACCAGCAGATGCACCGCTTCGCAGCGCACCTGCAGCAGGTCGATATGGAGAGCAACGGCAAATATGTGGACAGAAACGGGCAGCAGGTGCAGGTGCAGACTGGCCCCATAATCTGGGGCGAACCTGGCACCAACAGCCAGCACAGCTTCTTCCAGCTGCTGCACCAGGGCACCAAGATGATACCCGCTGACTTCATTGGCTTCTGCAAGTCAAACACACCTGTCGGCGACCACCACAAGAAGCTTATGGCGAACTTCATCGCCCAGACCGAGGCGCTGGCATTCGGCAAGACGAAAGAGCAGGTTCTGGCGGAAGACCCGAACATCTCGCCAGAACTGCTGCCATTCAAGGTATTCCAGGGCAACAAGCCCACTAACACCCTGCTGGCTGACCAGCTGACGCCTAGGATGCTGGGCATTCTGATGGCATTGTACGAGCAGAAGATTTTCGTGCAGGGCATAATCTGGAACATCTATTCCTTCGACCAGTGGGGAGTGCAGCTGGGCAAAGTCCTTGCAACCAGAATCCTACAGGACTTCAAGGAAGGAAAGGCGGAAGGCCACGACTGCTCAACCAACGCATTGCTGCAACGCCTCATACAAAAAATGTAAATGCAGCACACCGACGACATAAGCCCGCAAATGCGCTTTGCAGAGGTGCTGTTCGACCTGTCCCTTGACAAGGGCTTTGACTACGAGGTGCCGCCACACCTGGCTGGCAAGGTGCACCCAGGCAGCCGCGTAAGGGTCAGCCTCCGTTCCCAGGAGTTGTCAGGCTACGTGTTCCGCATGAAGAGCAAGAGTTCCGTCCCCAACGTAAAGCCAATCCTGGGGCTGGACAATGAGCGCCAGCAAATCCCAGATGCGCTGCTCAAATTGGGCGAGTGGATTGCGGAATACTACTGCTGCCCGCTAGAACACACCTTGCGTGTCCTGCTGCCAGCGGTGGTGAGGGCAGGCGAAATGAACCACAGGCAGCTGATATTCGTGTCACTGACTGCCAAGGGCCTTATGCGTGATGATGACGCCAAGCTCACCGAACGGCAGCTGAAGGTGCTGCGCACTTTGCGCCAGGAAGGCCCCATGCCCTTGAACGGCATATTGGAGGCCGCCAACGTAAGTTCGGCGGTAGTGTCCACACTCTGCGACAAGGGCTATCTTAGCAAGGAGAAGCGGGTCGTGGAACGCTCGCCTTTCATGGACGATGTGGTGCAGATGGAGCCTCACAAGGAGCTGACCGCCCAGCAGAAAAACGCATTGTCCATAATAGACGCATCCCTTGACGCCAGGGACGCACAGGTCATTTTGCTGAAGGGCGTAACCGCCTCTGGCAAGACAGAAGTGTACCTTCAGGCGATACAGCACTGCCTGGACTTGGGACTGGAAGCCATCGTCCTGGTTCCTGAAATATCCCTCACGCCACAGACCTGCGACCGCTTCAGGCGCCGTTTCGGAAATATGGTCAGCGTATTGCACAGCAGCCTCAGCGACGGGGAACGCTTTGACGAGTGGACGCGCATAAACGAGGGACGCTCCAAAATCGCCGTAGGCGCGCGCTCCGCATTGTTCGCGCCATTCAGAAAGCTGGGGCTGATCGTGGTGGACGAGGAGCACGAGCAGACCTACAAGCAGGACGATTCACCTCGCTACAATGCACGGGACGTGGCGGTGGTACGGGGCAAGATGGAACGCGCCACTGTCCTGCTGGGTTCGGCTACGCCCTCAATGGAGAGCTACTACAACTGCCAGCGTGGAATGTACAAGCTGGTGGAAATGCCCAATAGGATGGACGGTATGCTCATGCCATCCATCGAACTCATCGACATGGGGCAGGAAGCCGCCGAAGCAGGGCATGCGGACCTGTTTTCTCGGCGCCTTAAGGAGCAGATCACGAACCGCATCTACAACGGCGAACAGGTGATGCTGTTCCTCAACAGGCGCGGCTATGCGACGCAGCTGATCTGCCCGCAGTGCGGCTATGTGTCAATGTGCTCAAATTGCAGCATAGCGCACACATACCACCGCAAGGACAATCTGCTGGTATGCCACATGTGCGGGGAGGAGAAGAACGCGCCAGCGCATTGCCCGCAGTGCGGCAGCGATGCCATAAAGTACACGGGCGTCGGCACCGAGAAGATCGAGAACATAGTGCAGGGCGTGTTCCCCATGGCGAAGGTGGAGCGGATGGATGCGGACACCATGTCCACCAAGGACGCATACCGCAGGGTGCTGGACAATTTTCGCGCTGGCAGAATCGACATTCTCATTGGCACGCAGATGATTGCCAAGGGGCTGGACTTTCCCAATGTGACGCTGGTGGGCGTCATCCAGGCGGACAGTGGTCTCCACATACCAGACTTCCGCAGCGGCGAGCGCACGTTCCAGCTCATCACCCAGGTGGCGGGCCGTGCAGGCAGGGGAGACAAGCCAGGCACGGTGCTGGTGCAGACCTTCACGCCATACCACCCCGCATTGCAGGCCGCGCGGGAACAGGACTACACCGCCTTCTACAACGAGGAGATCGAGAGCCGCAGGATGCTGGATTTTCCGCCAGTGTCCCACATGGCAATAGTCCATTTCCGCAGCACAGACGAGGAGCAGGCCAGGCTGTGCGCGGAAGGCTTCGCCGAGGAAATCAAACCGCTGCTTGACGCGGATGTTAAAGCAATTGGACCAATGCCCTCCCCTATCGCCAGGGTGAAGACATACTACCGCTGGCAGTTTCTGCTGCGGGGCGGTTCCATACTCAAGCTGACACGCATACTGCGCCAGCACATCGTCGGTGTGCAGCTAAACAAGAATGTGGAGGTCTATGCGGACATCGACCCGCGGAATCTGCAATGAAGCAAACGCCCGCATTGCCGCACCTGGCGTGTTCCCGCTAGGGCAACTTGAGTGGGCGCCGCCTCGGCGCCCACATAAACAAGCCTCACCAGAGGCATACATACAACAAAGATGCAAGACAACAAAAGAACGACAATGACAGGAGCGCAGATAGTTGCGGAATGCCTGTTGCGCGAAGGCGTGGATGTGCTGTTTGCCTATCCTGGCGGTACGTCCATGCGCCTGCATCAGGCCTTGCTTGGTTCTGGCATCAGGGTGATACTGCCCCGCCACGAGCAGGGCGCGGCATTTGCAGCGAATGGCTATGCGCGAATCTCTGGCAAAGCGGGCGTGTGCATGGCCACCAGCGGTCCAGGCGCAACCAACCTGGTGACAGGCATTGCGGATGCATGGAACGATTCAGTGCCACTGGTGGCGATCACGGCGCAGGTCAACCAGCGCCTCATCGGCAAGAACGCCTTTCAGGAGACTGACATTGTGGGCGTGACGCGCCCAATTGTGAAGCACTCGTATCTGGTACTGTCCGCTGCGGATTTGCCTGAAGTGATCAAAGACGCAATGACGCTGGCGGTCACAGGCAGGCCAGGGCCAATACTAATAGACATAACCTGCGATGTGCTGCGCCAGGAATGCGAGCCAATTTTCCCGGAGCAGCCCAACTTGCGGGCATGGACGATGGTGCCAGATGTGGAACCAGAACAATTCAATCGCCTTGTGATGGCTCTGCGCAAGTGCAGGCGGCCCTGCATCTATGCTGGCGGCGGAATTGTGCACGCTGGCGCGGCAGAGGCGTTGCAGGACTTTGCCCAGAAATGGCAGATTCCAGTTGCGACCAGCCTTATGGGCAAAGGCATATTTCCCGAGGACAATCCGCTGAGCCTTCGCATGCTGGGAATGCACGGCACATACTACGCCAACAAGGCAGTGAACGAGTGTGACCTGCTGCTGGCATTCGGTGTGCGTTTCAGCGACCGCGTAACTGGCGAAGTCAGCCACTTTGCGCCAAATGCCACCATTGTGCATGTGGACATTGACGCCTCTGAAATCAACAAGAACAAGCACGCTGACATTGCCATCAATTCGGACATAGCGCAGGTGCTGGAAATGCTGTGCCAGGAAAAACCAGAGCGGCACGGCAGAAAAGCATGGCTGTCCGCAATTGAGGAATGGAAGAAACAGCATGAACTACAATATGCAACCGACAACACATTCACGGGACCGGCGGCAATAGAGGCAATCAGCCAGGAGACCAAGGGAAACGCCACCATTGTCACTGGCGTGGGCCAGCACCAGATGTGGACTGCACAATTCTACAATTTCAGGCATCCACGGCAGCTGCTGACGTCTGGCGGGCTGGGCGCAATGGGTTTCGGTCTTCCAGCCGCGCTGGGCGCCAAGCTGGCAAAGCCAGACGAACTGGTGCTGCTCATAGACGGGGATGGCTCATTCCAGATGAACATCCAGGAACTGGCAACCGTATTCGCGGAGAAAATCCCGCTGAAGATGGTGCTTTTGAACAACAAGCGCCTGGGCATGGTCTATCAATGGGAGGAGCTTTTCTTTGCGGGAACACACGCAAATACGGACATGTCCCTGGATGGCAAGTACTATCCCGACTTCGTGACAATCGCAAAGGGCTATGGCATTCCTGCAACGGTAGTGACAAACCTGAAGGATTTCCGTAATGCCCTACGTAAAATGCTGTCGGATAAGGGGCCATTCCTCATTGACGCAAGAATAATCGCAGACGAACAAGTGCTGCCAATGATTCCTGCTGGTGGCACTTGCGAAGACATAATAACAGACTAAGTCATAGTTGAAAAGTGGACAGTGGACAGTCCACAGTCCACATTTACAACACATAAGGAGAAACAAAAATGGAAAAGACGGGATATATGTTCGCAGGCCAAGGGGCGCAGTTTCCTGGCATGGGCGCAAAACTAGTGGAAAGTTCCCAAGCGGCGGCAAAGGTGTTTGAACAGGCCGACAAGGTGCTGGGCTATTCCATCAGCGACTTGTGCTTCAAGGCCAGCATTGAGGAATTGACGCCCTGTGCAGTCTGCCAGCCCACCATATTCACCGTTTCTGTCGCATGCTTCAAGGCATACACGGAGGCGCATCCCGATGCGGAAACAGCGGCAACGGCAGGCCTCAGTTTAGGCGAATACTCTGCGGCAGTGGCGGCAAAGGTGCTCACTTTCGAGGATGGACTCAAACTCATCGCGGAAAGAGGACGCCTCATGGACAAATGCTGCAGGGAATACCCTGGCGGAATGGCCGCAGTCCTGGGCGCAGAACCAGCTGTGGTGGCGGACATCTGCCAGCAGTGCGACATTGACGTGGCAAACTACAACTGCCCTGGACAGATTGTAATCAGCGGCGCTAAGCAGGGCCTGGACAAGGCTCTGGAGCTACTGGGCACGCAGAAGATACGCGCAGTGCCTCTGACCGTGGCTGGCGCATATCATTCCAGGCTGATGCAGGCCGCGGCAGACAAGTTTGCCAAGGCATTGGAGGCCACCTCCTTCGCAAAGCCAGAATGCCCCTTCTTCCAGAATGTGACCGGACAGCAAAGCACAAGCCCAGATGAAATACGGGAGAACATGCGCAAACAGGTTTCAGGCAGCGTACATTGGGAAGACTGCGCCAGAGGCCTGATGACACACAGCCAGCGCCTTGTGGAATGTGGTCCAGGCACCGTGCTGAGCGGCTTTATGAAGCGCATTGACCGCAGTTTCCCCGCAGGCCCCGCCTTCCCCGAACTGTAAACGCAAAGGCGCAGAGTTTTTAACGCAGAGGCGCAGAGACGCAAAGGCGCAGAGTTTT